>DASZXF010000911.1:0-1910 GCA_035546055.1 Ktedonobacteraceae bacterium | reverse complement strand
TGGCGGAGCCACAATCGCCCTCTCAGGAGGAGGAGGTATATCAGCGCGGCTACCGGGTTGAGGTAGAACGGTACCACGCGGAGCCATATGTGTATCGGGGAGAAGAACTCCAGCCCCAGTATGAGGAGATGCAGGTGCCTTATCCGCAGGAAACCATGCCTCCTATGCGACGGAGCGAATCTGAACCAGAAAAATGATCCTCGTTGGCGGAGCCGCAGGATAAGCCGTATGGGGGACCGCCTGGCGGCGATAGCCTCGATGGCGCTGGCCACATCCTCTGATATCTTCGCTGATGGCGCTGCCGGCGCGTAGATTGGCTGTTAAAAAGAGCGGGCCGGCAGGCTCCGCTCTTTTTGTATGCTCAGGTGCGACAGGCTTTAGCCCACGCTGCCCGACATCTCAAGCTGGATCAGGCGGTTGAGTTCGACCGCGTACTCCATGGGCAGCTCTTTGGTGATCGGCTCGATGAAGCCATTGACGATCAGGGAGTAGGCTTCGGACTCGTCCAGGCCACGGCTCATCAGGTAGAACAGTTGATCCTCACCGACCTTGGAGACCGTGGCTTCGTGGCCGATTTCGGTCTCGTTGTTCTCCACGCGAATAGTCGGGTAGGTGTCAGTGCGGGCCTCTTCGTCCAGCAGCAGCGCGTCACAGCGCACGTTCGATTTCGTGTGGTGCGCGTTGGGGTTGATGCGGATCAGACCGCGATAGGACGCGCGCCCGGTGCCCTTGGAAACCGACTTCGAGAGAATTTGCGAAGTGGTATGCGGGGCCAGGTGGGTGATTTTCGCGCCGGCGTCCTGGTGCATGCCGTCGCCCGCAAAGGCCACCGAAAGCACATCACCACGCGCGCCCGGCTCCATCAGCAGAACGGCGGGATATTTCATCGTCACCTTCGAGCCAAGGTTGCCATCCACCCATTCCATCGTCGCGTCACGATACGCAGCCGCGCGCTTGGTCACGAGATTGTAGACATTCTTCGACCAGTTCTGGATGGTCGTGTAGCGCACACGCGCGCCCTCCTGAACCTTGATCTCCACTACAGCGCTGTGCAGACTGTCCTCGCTGTAGCTTGGAGCCGTACAGCCCTCAACGTAGTGGACATATGAGCCAGGCGCGGCGATAATCAGCGTGCGCTCGAACTGGCCCATGTTTTTGGCGTTGATGCGGAAGTAGGCTTGCAGCGGAATCTCCACGCGCACGCCTTCCGGCACATAGACAAAGCTGCCGCCGCTCCAGACCGCGCTGTTCAACGAGGCGAACTTGTTATCCGAAGGTGGGATAATCGTGCCAAAGTGCTCTTTGACCAGATCAGGATAGAGGCGCAGGGCCGTATCCATATCGGTGAAGATAACGCCCAGCTTCTCCAGATCCTCGCGTACCTTGTGATAAACCGCTTCGCTTTCATATTGCGCGGTTACACCGGCCAGATAGCTCTGCTCGGCCTGGGGAATGCCCAGACGATCAAAGGTATCTTTAATTTCGCTGGGGATATCATTCCAGGTTTTGCCCTGTTCCTGAACAGGCTTGATGTAATAATAGATGTCGTCAAAGTTGATGCCCGACAGATCAGCTCCCCAGGTAGGCATGGGGCGCTTCTCAAAGAGATCCAGGCTCTTGAGGCGGAACTTCCTCATCCACTCAGGCTCGCCCTTCATCTCAGAGATCTGCTCGACGACCTTGCGGTTCAGTCCTTTTTCGGACTTAAACGCATAGTTTTCGGCTACATGGAAGCCGGCACTGTACTCTTGATCGAATACTTGACTCATCAGCGATACTCCATTTTCTTGCTTCTATCTATCGGGGAGAGCGAGCATCAAGGCTGGTAGCTTCCTCACCCTCTGCCGCGCACGTCTCTTTCTGCGCACACGCGAGAAAAACCGGCGGGCGGTCCCGTGTCTCCGGGCCGC
>DASZXF010000910.1:0-6041 GCA_035546055.1 Ktedonobacteraceae bacterium | reverse complement strand
GGCGCCGTCCTGGGTCTGCATGCGCTCAGTCCGCTGCTGACCATCGCGCGTGGCTTTTCCATTGTGCGACGAGCCGACGATCAGCGTATCATCACCAGTACAGCCCAGGTGCAGGCTGGCGATGAACTGGCCATCCAGGTCGTCGATGGTCAAATTACCGCGCGTGTCACGGCACGCTAATGTATGGGCAAGCTCCATGTCTTGCCACGGGGGATGTTGCGTATGGATGCATTTACCGAACTTTCCTATGAAGAAGCTTTTGAGCGCCTGGAACAGGCCGTAGCCGCCCTGCAGGATGGGCGCCTGGACCTGGAGCACGCACTCAAACACTATGAAGAGGGTATGAAGCTCGCTCAATATTGCCATGATTTGTTACAGCAAGCCGAACTGCGTGTCCAGCAACTGCACACTACAGACGAGGGAAATGTGGCAAGCCAGCCGCTCGACCTGGCATAATGGGCAGCACTCACATGACAGAGAAGCGCGACTGTGACACCTGTTGAATGGGATGAGAAGGGCACGCTGGCACGAGGAGAGAAATAAAACAAACACATGCAAACATTACTGACCAATCAAATCTTAATCGCGTCATTTCTGGCCTGGGCTGCGGCTCAACTGAGCAAGACCGTCTATGAATGTATTCGCTATCGCGAATTGAAGTTAAGCCGGCTGGTCTCTTCCGGTGGAATGCCCAGTTCTCACTCGGCGCTCGTCACCAGCCTGGCCACGGCCACCGGGCGCCTCACCGGCCTCAACTCCCCGGCCTTCGCCATCGCGGCAGTGCTGGCAGGCATCGTCATGTATGACGCGGCTGGCGTGCGTCGCGCCGTCAGCATCCAGGCGCGTATTCTCAATCAGATGATCGACGACGCCTTCCAGGGCAAACCTTTCGCCGAACAGCGCCTGCGCGAACTCATCGGCCACACGCCCATTCAGGTCTTTGTCGGCGCGCTGCTAGGGGTGGGTATCGGTCTGATCGTCACCTTCTAGACTCTCCCGTGTATGCTGTCTCCCGCTCATACCGGCAAAGAGGCGTACTTCTGCTACTCAATCCTTTTTCCGCGCTTTCTCTACAGAGCATAAGCAAGCGGCCAGGCTATCCAGCCCGGATGTCCTGGCCGCTTGCTTATGCTCAACGTCGTTTTTCGCGGACGCTCATAATTACTGGCCGATCACACTGCGCAGATCATTGACCACCATTTCCAACTGCGAAGCGGCCTCTGTGGCCGAGATAGCCCCATCGGCAAGCTGCTCGTTCACCTGGGTCGTGACCTTGATCGCGGTCGCCAGTTTTTGATTACTGTCTCCCTGATAGTTGGTCGCCTTTTCGATGTAATTGGCGGCGGTAATCATATGCTGCAAGCCCTGCTTGATCGTCTCGATATTCTGGCGGCGCCAGTTGCGCTCCAGTTCCGCGCCAATCTCGCCCAGTTTGTGCGCCGCGATGCGCGTGGCGTCAGTGTAATACTGGAGCGACTGCTGGCCGACCTGAATCGAGTCCACCACCCACAACTGCTCCGAAGAAGCGCTCTGCTGCTTCTTCGCCAGCGTGTTCAAGGCCTCGCTGTTTTCGCGAATTTGCTCCACCGAACGCATGATCGGACGCGTAATGCGGCTGGACATCCACAGACCGATAATGGCCGCCAGAATAGCCACAACCACCGCCACAATAATCGTGGTCACCATCTGCTCGTCCGCCACCTGCGTCACACTGGTACGCGGATTGAGCACCACGTAGGTCCAGTTCTGCATCTTCAGCTTGCTGCTGGCCGCCTGATATTCTTCGCTGGCGCCATATGGCGTGAAGGAAAAGTTCTGGTTCGCCGTGCTTTTACCCACCTGATCCAGTTCCTGATTGGCGTGGACGCCGACATTGCTGTTCGTACCATACCAGTTCTCGCTGCTGATCTGCTGCTGCAATGGCTCATCAAGCGGGTGAGTGGCGGTAAAAAGATCCTGCGGCTCCGTCACATGCGTATCCGCGATACGGATCTGATTCTGGTCGAGAATAAAGGCGCTACCCTGCTGGTTAAGTCCCTTATCCTTTTGCAGGATGCCCCAGATAGAGTCCAGGTTCAACGACGCGCGCATAAAGCCCAGGAACGTCTCATTCGGCTTGCCATCCTGATAGATTGGCGAGTAGATATCTATAAATGCTTTCTTGAGGTCAGGATCGTAGTAGACGGGTGAAAAGAGAGCCTGGCCGGTTTTATCGGCCTGGATGGTCTGCAACTGTTCAGGTGGAACGATATATTGACCATAGTGGTGTGGCTGAATATTTTGCGGATAGGAGAGGCTGGGTGTCCCATCGGGGTAGAACAGCCACCAGGAGATATAGTTTTTGTCGCGATACTCGCCGGCGGCCAGCGCGTAGATCGCGTGTGGCGCGGCCTCTTTAAAGGCGGCGCTGGGGGGATTCGACGGTGGAATGATCAGAAAGCTCTGGACCGTGGGCACCTGGCTGAGCGTCAGGGCGTCCAGTTGACGTTCATTCAGATAGGCATCAATCAACTGGGCGCGGGTCTGGGCGTCGGTGGTCAGCGTGTCATTGGCCTGATTAATCAGAGCCGGGCGGGCGATAAATTCGCTCGCAGCCACCGTGATGAGCAGGGGGAGGAGCGCGGCCAGCATCAGCAAGAGAGAGATGCGCAGGGCCAGCGGGAGCCTGCGGCGACGGCGGGGAAAAGTGGTTTGGGACATACCGGGATCATCCTTTTATAGCTGAATAACGCCAGCGTGTTCCAGGTCTTGTAGCAATTTCAAGACTCCATCTGGATCATGTGACATCAGGCGTATTAACTCTTTGACTGTACGATTGCCATCAACAAGCAAAAATAAGCGCCGGTGTGTACGTGAAAGGCCCATCTGTTCAATCAGACGGATGCCTTCCTCCATATGGCGTGTGCGGTAAGGTACGGCGAGCCACGCGGTAGGCGTTGGTGCTGGCTGCCTGCCCCCGCCGAGATTGCGCGTGGTGCGGCTATACATGCTGGTCCGTGCTCCTGGCAGGGGAGCTGTGTTGCCGGATGAGCGCTGACGCAGAGGAGACGTACCCGCCGGGCGCGGATTCATCACTCCCTGTCCGGGCGACGGCGATAATTGAAGCGGGGGAGAAGGAGGGAGCGCTGGCATCTGGCGAGTAGCGCCGGGGCGACCTTCAGGGACGAAGGCAAAACGGCAGGCGCCCCAGGTTTTCAGTTGCTCAAAAGCCTCCGGCCCCTGCGTTTGATTCACACTGGCCTGGACCACCTGTCCGCTCACGAAAGTGATGAGACCCTGCTCGAAGCGCGCTCCAAGAGCCCGCTCGACCATCAGGCGGCCAGTTTTCTGACCGAGCTGGAGCACCTGAATGACATTGGCCAGGCGATCTGTCTCTGTATTTGGCTGCTGTGACATGCGCTCTCACTCATTGACGAACAGCGCCTTTCCGTATGCGTAGAAGCGGAAAGCGCCGCGCAGTTTCTCCCAGATTTCGCCCCGGAGGGGAACATTTTTCGTGGGAACGCTCAAACCCTTCATGGCTGCGAACAACGGATGAGCTGGTGAAAGCCCTGAAAATCCCTGTTTTCGTTGCGCAGAGGCACCACCGTTCCTTAGATTGTTGAGCCTTTAGTACAACATACTTGACTTGTGCAGCTTCTTCATCTATCCTTATTCAAGGCAGGAGCGGTCTGGTGGCTACAGAATATCGATCCGCTTGAGGATACTGAAATAGCATATCACACATGAGAATTTTCTGACAAAGTTGATCGATTGCTGTAGGAAAATTTCCTTATCTCGACTACTATAAGACGAACCTGCCATTACTGTTCTCCAGGAAGTCCTTTTCTTCGCAGAATCCTACCACTTTTTCCCGAAGATGTGCGATAATAAAATTCGCGCACGTACTTCATGCCCGTCAAAGGCGTGCATCTGGAGATTACCTGAAGGATTTACCGATGGAGGCCCGTATGCCCTCTCACTCATCTGGTTCAGAGTTTGTGCAGCGTGGTGGAGCGGAAAAGGTGGCGGCAGTCGATCAGCTTTCGGTCAACGACCTGGCGCGTTGTTGTGCGGAGGAGACGAATAAATTTTTGCGTCAGAGCGCCTCGAATGATCGCTATTGCCTGGAGTTATTTCGTCGGGCGATTGTCAGACGTGACGATGACGCCTGGGCCTGTCTCTATCAGCAATATGCTCCGCTGGTGCTCACCTGGGTCAATCAGCACCAGACGGCTGCTGCTCTGCTGGGCCAGGACGGTGGTTCGCCCCTGGTCAATGCCGTCTTTGCCAAGTTTTCTCAGGCGCTGACACCCGTGAAAATGGATAATTTTGACACCCTGGCCGCTATCTTGAAATATTTAAAAATGTGTGTGCATAGCGTCATCGCTGACGAGGTTCGCGCGCGCCAGGCTCGTCAGTACGAAGAGACGCTGGACGCCATCGAGCAGGAGCCGGCGAGCGATGACCCGGCGGAGGACGTGATTTCTGGCATGTCGATCCAGAGTCTCTGGCAGGTGATTCAGGAGGAATTGAACGGCGAGGATGAACGTCTGCTCATCTACCTGGCCTATGTCCAGGGGATGAAGCCGGCGGAGATCTGCGCGCACCATCGCCGCTACTTTCCCACCGTGGAGGACGTTTATCGTATTAAGCGCAATGTGCTGGAGCGTTTGCGCCGCAATCGTCGTCTCCAGGCGATCTTCAAGAATCGTCACTGGTAGGGCATCTTTTGCTGGCATGGGGACAGACGGCAAGGCTGGCGGGCACGTGCCTGGCGCCGAAAAATATTTCTCTGACAATGTTTTCATCATGTGGCAAAAGCGCAATCTGGTGCTAGAATAGTAGAAATCTGTTCGTTTATTCTGGTCAAAAGGACAAAAAGACCCCGTAGGACGCTGGTGAGCTGAATCACGATTGGGGAGAGTCGCTCAGCGGACTGGCGTGCATGGGGGACGGCTGGAATAGCCTCTACCTGGCCTGTTCGCGGGCCTGGCTAGGATTTTTCCTGCCGGGAACAACCACACTATAAGGAAATGCTCATGGAGTGTAGTGAACCAGGGCTTATTCGCGATGAAGAACTGCTCGCCTATCTGGCTGGGGAGAGGGTGAGGCCAGTCGTTGAGCAGCATCTGGCGCGTTGCCCACGTTGTTCGACCCGGTTGGCTGATTATCGCCGCCAGGAACTCACGTTGATCAGCAAACTCTACCGGTGGGATTGTCCACCTAATCAGGTGCTTGGGGAGTTTCACCTGGGTTTGCTCGACCCGGAAGCCTCTCTGGCGGTCAAGTTTCACCTGCGAACCTGCGTGCCCTGCTCGCTCGAATTGAGCACGCTGGGCGAGTTTCTCAGCAATGATCCGCTGCTGGTCACGCAGCCGGCTCCATTGTTCGCGCCTGAGCAGACGCGCACGAACAATCATCACGCCCTGCCACCCGCACCGGGCGCTTTCATCGAACGCTTGCTGGATCACGCCGGCGCGGTCAAGCGCCAGATCATCGCGGTCCTGCTGCCGCCCGCGCCGCGCCTTTCGTATCAGCGCGCTGCCGCGTCTTCGGCTGCGCTCTGGCCCCGGCGCTACGTGGCTGACGATTTCAGCATCTCGTTGCAGGTAGAGCGAGCGAGCGGACGCGCGGATACGTTTCAGTTGATTGGCTTTGTCACCCGGAAGGATATGTCTCTGGAAGCTTTGCAGGGGATGCCCGTTCTGCTCTCATCGCAGGCCGAGCAAGTCTCTGCTCAAAACGTGGACGAGCTGGGCAACTTTGTCTTTTCTTCTCTCGTCCCGGCTACCTATACCCTGGAGTTGCAGTCCCCGGATAGCATCATTGTCATCGAACAGCTCACTGTGGAGGCGCAGGCATAAGCCGCGCCTCCACAGACTTTTTAGCATACATGCATCAGCCCTGGTGTTCCAACATCAGGGCAACATGTGTACATCCTCACCCATCAGCCCTGTTTGCATGAGTCATCCCCAACTTGATCCAGTCGGGAAGGTCGTGGTGGACTCCTCGTCGCTGCGCGACTCGCCCTGGTGATTTTGGAGGTGGTGGCAGGTTGG
>DASZXF010000909.1:0-5301 GCA_035546055.1 Ktedonobacteraceae bacterium | reverse complement strand
ATGCGTCCCCAGCGTGCCTTCATCATACCGCGCAGGGCGGCCTTGGTGCAGAGGAAAGCCGAGTGCAGATTCGTCTCCAGAATGCTCGCGAAATCGGCCAGCGACATCTGGAGAATCAGTTTATCTCGCGTGGTGCCGGCGTTGTTCACAAGCACGCCCACCGGCCCCAGGTGTTCATGAATCGTCGCGAAGAGGCGCGCGACCTCTTCTTCTTTGCTCACATCGGCCTGGACAGCAAGACAGCGCCGGCCCAGAGCTTCAATACTGGCTTTCGCCTCTTCCGCTGCTCCGGCGTTGCTGCGATAATTAATCACAATGTCGGCACCCGCCTGGGCCAGGCGTTCCGCTGTCGCCCGTCCAATGCCCTGACTGCTGCCTGTGACCAGCGCAACTTTCCCTGCCAATGGTGTTGCTTGTTCTACCATGAAAATAACTCCTTCACAATTGTAAAATTGCCCCACACTGCCCCGTTCTGGACCTGAAAACGCGGTGATTACGATGGTATGAGAGCGGTTTTTCAGGCGTACCGCGTTTTCAGTGGCGATGCCCCGCTTTATTCTTCATTTGCTCCAGCGCTCGTGTGAACTGCTTCTCTATTGTACGCTATCATCCAGTCCAGGGCAAACAGTCCTGACCAACGGTGCAGATAACATTGCCGGGCTTTCTTTTCTCTGTGGAAAGCCCGGCAATATTACCGTTTGCGGATGATGAGGCGCGCCTGCTGGTGAGCAGCGCTCGCCTATGAGCGGCGTCCGAAGAAAGCTGTCTTCGGTGGCGTTTGCTCGTCCTGATGCTGTTCGCCAGGCACAGGCAGCGGCCTGGTTTTGGGGGCGTGTTTTTGCAGCGGGATGATTTTGCTGGAGAAGAGCGCCTCTTCATCGATGTCTTCCATCTCTTGAGCGCCGACCGCAAGCTGATTTTCGTCAGCTTTGCTCGCGCGCGTCTCCTCCGCCTGGCTGGCGAAAGCGGGGGTCAGAGGTCTGGCGGCACGCGTCTTGCTGCTGCGTTTTTTCCCTGTGCTGCTCTTTTTACCTGTCGCTTTCGCTGGAGATGCCGTCTCCTGAACTGCTGGCAGCGTCTCAGTGGACGGAACTGGTGCGCTGTCTGCTTCGTCGGTCGGCGCGGCGACTTCCTGCCCGGTGCTGGTCGCCAGGGCGCTCTCGCGGGCGGGATCGGCGCTGCTCTCCAGAGCAGGCGCGAGGTCGATGTTGCTTGAGAGTGGTTCGGTACTGGCGTCAGGGGCAGTGGCAGTCTCAAGCGCATCTGCGAGCATTGGCGTCTCGGCTGGCTGAGGCTCAGGTGTCGCTGGCGTCAGGAGAGTTTGAGGCGTTATCACCACCCCTGGAATGCGGGGCAGTGTGACATCGATGGGACTATCAATCAACGTTGTACTGTCGTAGATCGCGCTTTGCAACCGTTCCTGCTCCAGATTGCGCGCGCCGGTCAGATTCGCGCCGTGCAGAATAGCATTGTGGAGATCGGCCACCAGCAGATTCACCCCGGAGAGGTCCGCGCCCCGCAGGTCCGCGCCGGAGAGATTCGCCCCGGTCAGATCCGCGCCGGAGAGGTTCGCCCTGGTCAGACTGGCGCCGGAGAGATCGGCCATATAGAGACTGACATCCACCAGGCGAGTTTCGCGCAGATCGGCGCGTTCTAAATAGCGGTACGAGAGATCGCGTCCGTGGAGATCGGCCTGGTACAGCGCAGCCGGGCGCCAGTCTTTGGGGCGCTCACGCATCTGTCCATGTCCTGATCCTATTTCCTCGACATGAGGGAGGCGGGCCAGTTCTTTCTCCAGATCTACCTCCTCGCGCCATGCCTGGTGTTCTTGCTGCAATTGCGTATTCCACTGGCGCCATTCCCGGCGCGCATCTTTGAGCTGATCGGCCAGCTTTTTCTCGGCGTCTAAAATATGCTTGCCCTGGCGAACCTCCCAGGTGCGTTGCCGACCCTCCTGGGCGCGTTGCCAGGCCTCGCGTTCCTGGCGTGAACTATCGAACATACGTTGCTGAATAAGCCAGGCGATCAGTGCGCTGCCCGCGATAGTGAGTAGGCAGAGGAATATAATCATGATCCAGAGTGCAACCATCTCTCAACCTCTTCCTGTCCGGGGAGCAGCCAGCCCTCCGGTTTTTTTACGGGTTCCTCGCGTCCCCAGAAGCGGCCAGCGTCGCTGCATAGAGAAGTCCTATCTTGCCCAATCCTGACTCGTGTACCACCCCATCAGCCATAGAGCAAAGCCGTGGCACAGCAAGCGGCCTGACTCTCATATACACGCGTGTTCTGTCGCCCCTGGTCAACCTGGAACCTTTTTGCATAGATCTATTAATAAATATAACTACTGCGCATCTTAAAGAGGCGCATTTATAGTTCTATCATTTCAAACGCAGGCCAGTTGGCGCGAGTAACCGCCCTATGACCAGTTCACGCTGAAGAGAGAAAAAAGAGTCATGTTATCCCCGGGCAGGCAGAGCTGGGATTGCAGGTGCTATAATGAGGTGGCCAGTCGATGGTAGAGAGAACTGCATGGCCGGGAGCGGAACAGGGGACAGGTAGAGGCCGTAACCTGGCAGCACCCATATAAGGAAGAAGTTATGCCGCAATACGATCATCCGGCGCCAACCTCCTTTGTGTTGGACGAGGAGGAGCGCCAGTTACTACTGAGTTGGAGCGATGAGCACGAGAGCATCCATAGCTGGGAGGCGCTACGCTGGGCCTGTCCCTGCGCCTGGTGCGCGGGCGAGGGTGGTTTGCCGGGGGTGCTGGCCAGCAAAAAGAGCTTGAGCGCAGAAGAGACCACCCTGGTCAACTTGCAACTGGTCGGGCGTTACGGTCTCACGCCCATCTGGGAAGACGGGCACAAAACTGGCATTTACACCTTTGAAAAGTTGCGTGAGAGCTGTGAATGTGAGGAATGCCGGGCAAAGAGATACTAGAGGAAAAGTACTAAAAGCAGGCGAGCGCGTTAATTTCCATCGATAACTTTCGTCCAGATGAATAGAGACACTCGTTCGAGTGTAATTGTCCCGGGCACGGATGTCCGGGATGCCCTCCAGATACAGGGATGGTCGGTTTTTTTGATCTATGATGGAGAAGAAACGATGTCTTCAAACGGAGTTGGCTCATCAGCCTCGACGCCTCCTGAACGGCGACGGATACAGATATCGCGCTGGCTCATCCGTCTCTTGATCGCCTTTGTGATAGGCGTGCTGATTGTGCTCTTTTTCTTTACCTCAAGTGTTGTTTCGCGCTAACCCGGCGCTCATCCATTGACGCTGACCGGCGTATTTCCCCGCGCATCAATCGCCTGGTCAGCGGAAGTTCGCGCCATATGCCGGGCAGATGGGGAATGAGCATACGCATTCCACGTGTGGACAACTCGAAGGCGCGTTGTTGTGATGCGCTCCATTCCAGGTTGTAGATCTCGCGTACCGGCTGGGGTAAAAGCGCGTTGGTGATATTCAGATTGAGATGCATGAGCGGCCTTAGCAGACCAGGGGCAGGCGGAAAGAGGGTCTGGTGGGCCAGTTCACGAGCCTGGAGCGTTGGCGCCAGGACATCGCTGTGAATCATGCCGGAGATATACGCTTTGAGATCGTCAATACTCTGTGGCATCTGCGTCTTCGTGAGTCCCAGCAGATGCGCAACCTCTTTCGATTCCTGGTAATACTGTTCTTCCTCGGCGTGCGTGAGCGGAGCAACGAAGACCTGGTAGCTCAAAAGCAGGCTATCTACCAGCGTGGCATGAACCCAGAGCAGCAGCGCGGGATCGCGCGCATCGTAGCGTGTGCCGCCAGCGAACGCGCCGCTGGTATCAGATAAATGGCCGTGGACATGTTTGTGCAGGTTATTAATGGTGCGCGCAGCCTGGCGAGCTGTGCGCGAGGAGCCAAAAGTCAGCTTTTCCCCCAGCAGAAACGTGCGGGCGGCTCTGCCAAAGGGATCGGTCATATAGGTACTGTGTTTGCTAACCCCCATCGCCACCAGTGGATGAGCGATTTGCATCAGCACAGCCCGCGTCCCTCCCAGCAGCACAACCCATTCGCGATTGACCTTCCAGGCCACGCTGTCGGGACCATAATAACCAAAATCAACCATGTGGAGCGGCCATTTCATCATGTAACTATCCTTTTATGCTCATGTGGTTGAGCCTGTCAGCTTATACTGGAGTCTGAGGAGCTTGCTGAGCCACCTGCGCCGTCAAAGCCTGCTGCATCGCCAGGCCCATCTTGCGCTCGGCCTTATCCGGGTCCACCGCGTAGAGCTGGAGAGCGCGGCTGATATCGGCATAAGGAGCCAGGGTCAGATCACGCTTCTCCTCGCGCACCGCTTGTAGAATGGCCGTGGCCACCTCTGCCGGAGTTAGCAGCGCCCGCGCGTTTGAGCCGAGCATCGCATCATTCTCCTGGTGAACCATAGGCGTATCCACCCAGCCGGGATAGACCGTGGTGATGCCGATGCCGCTGCCCTCCAGTTCCGCGCGCACCGCCGAAGTAAAGCCGCGCACCGCCCACTTGGTCGCGCAATAGGCGGAAAGAAAGGGATTGCCCAGCTTGCCCGCCACCGAACTCAGGCAGACGAAATGGCCTGAACCCTGGTTGCGCATGGCTGGCAAGGCTTTTTGTACGCAGTGGAATGTGCCCATAAAATTGATATCCATCAGGCGTCGCATCTCGCTGGCGGCGAAGGTATCGATGGGACCGCTGGTGCCGATGCCCGCGCATGTCACCACCAGATCGATGCTCTTGCACATCGTCACCGCCATCTCCATCAATTCCCCCACCTCTTCCTCACTTCTCACGTCAGTAGGAATACAAATAATCGGCTGGCGCGCATCGGGTGTTTTCGTCTTGAGATGCGCTTCGGCCATGCGCAGACCCTGTTCATTGATGTCGGCCAGGACCACGCTGGCCCCCGCCGCATAGAGCGCCTGTGCTACTGCTAATCCAATGCCGCTGGCTCCACCGGTGATGACTGCGGTCTTTTTCGAGAAGTCGGTCAGTGCCATACTGTTCTTTGCTCCTCTCAATTGGTTGGGGATAAAGAAGCTTGATGCTCTTGTCTGTATTGATCTTACCTTGCCTGCTCAACCACTGTCAATGTTCCGGGAACAAGTTTCTTCGTCAGCTCGTCAGAAGGCGCACGAATCATCCCTTGTTTTCATACTGTCCCACCCTATCAGTCCTCCCCACTTTTTCCAGCGCCGCAAGGGCGCGTTTCCCCGCCCCACCCAAGGGAAATGATGAGGTTTGGCGAGCGCGCCGCGCTCGCCCATCCAAAAAGAGGGGGCGGGGCGCAACC
>DASZXF010000908.1:0-4273 GCA_035546055.1 Ktedonobacteraceae bacterium | reverse complement strand
CTCAACCGGCAGGGCGCTGATTTCCACCGCCGCCTCTTCGGCAAAGGTATTGGGCTTGGGCGGAAAGATGGCCAGGGCGCGCAGGGTAGCCTGTGCATCCGGGCTGATGTGCTGGTCGCTCAGACCGATCACCGCCTGGAGCGAAAGCTGCGTCCCGGCTTCCAGGCTGGGATGACTCCCGATCAGCGTTTGCGGTTCCGCCAGGCGCAGGCGTTCATCGGCACTGCGCAGGCGCTCCAGGGCGGCCCGGATGCGGCGCGGCTGGCTATGGGCATGGGCGCGCAGGTAGTGTCCCAGGAGCGTCAACGCCAGCGGCAGACCTCCCACGGCTTTGACGAGCGCCTGCGCCTCCTGTGGCTCGGTCTGCACCGCGTCAGGCGCCAGGCGCATCAGCAGCAGGCGTCCATCGGGATCATCCAGTTCGCGGACAACCGTCACCTCGTCGAGCGCGCAACGGCGGGCGATTTCGGGAAAACGCGTCGTGATGAGGTGCGCGCAGCGCGGTCCGCCGACCTGCAAAGCCAGGGCATCGGCCATTTCCCAGGCATCGTCAATCACCAGGAGAAAAGGCCGCTGGCCAATCGTGGCGTGAATGCTCGCCGCCCAGGCTTCGGGACGACTGCGCTGCGCTACGTCCAGCGGCGCGCTGCCCAGCAACGTGCCCCAGCGACTCAACAAGCCCAGTACATCAGGCTGGCGGCCCAGACCGGCCCACAGGACGCCCGCCGAGAAGTGCTTTTGCAGATCCGCGTCATGGGCCAGCGCTGTGGCCAGGGCCGTCTTGCCCACGCCGGGCAGCCCGTTCAGCGCCGACAGCGCGAGTTGTCGCTTGCCGCCCAGCAAGCGCTGTTTAAGCTGGCGCAGCAATTCATCACGTCCCACCAGTCCGCCCTCGCCCGCCGGCAGCGGAGGAATCGCGGGGTCCAGAATGGCAGGCTGCACATAGGCAAAAAGCTCCTGGGGCGACGAAGGGACCAGCGGCGTCTCTTCTGTGGCCAGGGGGACCAGGCCCAGTTCCAGCGCACTCATGCCGAACAGCGCGCTGATTTTAGGACGAAAGTGAGGACTGGGCATTGTGATCCCACGCTCCCAGCGACTCACCGTAAAGGCATCCGTTCCCACGGCCTGCGCCACGTATTCCTGGGACCAGCCCTGACGCATCCGCGCTTGCTTGAGTTGCAGATTGGGGAAAACTCTGGCGGGCTTCTTCATGAATCGGGCTTCCTGGTGCTCCTTCCCGCATCTATCGACCACGACCGCGCCCTGGCGCAGCCGTTGTCACCGTACCATCTCTTTGCATCATAACATGCCGGGTCTTCCGCTGGCAATCTATCAGTCATTAGCTCGCTTGACAATATCTCACATATGGGATATCATCTCACATATGGAAAATACATCGGCAAATCTGACTTCTGTTGATCGCTCGCTGGCCCGGCGGCTCAAGGCCTTGCGGATGGAGCGGGGCTGGTCGTTGGATGAACTGGCCAGACTCAGCGCGGTGAGCCGGGCCACGCTCTCCCGCCTGGAGAACGCGGGGGTCAGCCCGACGGCCAGCGTCCTGGGCAAGCTCTGCGCGGCTTATGGGCTGAGCATGTCGCGGCTGCTGCGCATGGTCGAGGAGGACTTTGTGCCTCTCCTGCGGAGGGACGCGCAGGAGGTCTGGACGGACCCGGTGCAGGGCTTCCGGCGGCGTTCGGTTTCTCCGCCGGCCCAGGCGCTGGCGGGCGAGGCGCTGGAATGCGAACTCGCGGCGGGCACGCGCATTACCTATGATCGGGCGCCCAGGCCCGGTCTGGAGCACCATCTGATCCTGATCGAGGGACAACTGGAGGTCAGCGTCGATGGACAGATTTATGAACTGCGGCCCGGCGATTGCCTGCGCTATCAGCTTGCTGGTCCCAGTGCCTTCGCCACGCCAGCCAGCAGTGCTGCCAGATATTTCCTCTTTGTCGTCTGAGCCGGACAATCAGTTTTCAAAGGAAAAATCGCTATGTTCACCCTCCGCCGCTATACACCCGCCGACCAGGCCGCCGTCGCAGAACTCCATGTCTCCGCCATTCGGCAGATGGGAGCCTACCTGGGGCGCGGTCCCTGGGATGATGATGTCTACGCCATCGAGGCAACGTACCTTAACAACCAGGGAGAATTTCTGATCGGCGAAGAAGACGGTCTGTTTGTCGCCATGGGCGCGTTAAAACGCACCGACTCGGAGCGCGCGGAAATCAAGCGTATGCGCGTCGTTCCAGCCTACCAGGGACGCGGCTACGGTCAGCTCATGCTCAGCGAACTCGAAGCCAGGGCACGCGCCCTCGGCTACCGTATCCTGCACCTCGATACCTCTATCCTCCAGCTTCCGGCTCAGAAGCTCTACCTGAAGAACGGCTTTCGGGAAGTTGGCAGAGATAGTTATCAACAGGAAACCGATGCTGGCACCTATCAGCAGCTTGAAGTGATTTTTTACGAAAAGCACTTGTGGTAGAAAAATGCAGCCTTACCGGCATCAGTGGCGAACTGCCAGCTTCTGGCAAGCTCACTTGCCTTTACATTGTATGCTGTGAGTGGACCGACACAGGTTGCCTGCCAGGGATGTAGCAGCCCGGCCTTCGTCCATTGATCTCTCCGCAGAGCAAGAGACAGGTAAAGGACCAGTAGCAAAGAAGGTGGGCCAGGACGGCTGCTTACATGGCTCAGGAAGAGTACGGATGAAAGAGGGGGTGCCATGCAGACGACTATTGATAAACGTATGGAACAACTTGATCCTCGTATTCTCGATTTTCTGAAGAGCCTGGAGGTTCAGGGCGGTCCTCCGCTCTACACACTTTCTCCCGCCGAGGCGCGCGATGTCCTGCTACGCGTTCAGCGCTCGGTCCAGGTCTCAACGCCCGCCGTTGACATCGAGGAGCGCACTATCGCGGGTGGTCCCACCGGCAGCGTGGCATTGCGTATCATCCGGCCAAAGGACACGCGTGGAGATCTGCCCGGCGTCATGTATTTTCATGGCGCGGGCTGGGTCATGGGCGATGCGGAGACGCATGGTCCCCTGGTGAATCAGATTGCCGACGGCGCCAGGGCTACCGTGGTCTTTGTCAACTATGAGCGTTCGCCGGAGGCGCGTTATCCTGTCGCCATTGAGCAACTCTATACGGCTACCAGGTGGGTTGACGAGAACAGGAGCGCGGTGGGTATTGATCCGGGTCATCTGGCCGTGGTGGGTGATAGCGTTGGCGGCAATATGGCGGCGGCTGTCTGTCTGCTTGCCAGAGAGCGTGGTGGTCCCAGAATCAACTTCCAGGTGCTCTGTTATCCCGTCACCAATGCCGACTTTGACACGCCATCCTATCGCCAGTTTGGCGGTGATGGCTACTGGCTTACCCGCGCAGCCATGAAGTGGTTCTGGGACAACTATGCCCCGCAGTCCGTGCGCCAGGAAATCACCGCTTCGCCGCTGCGAGCCTCGGTGGAACAACTGCGCGGCCTGCCACCAGCGCTGGTCATCACCAACGAAAATGATGTCCTGCGCGATGAAGGCGAAGCCTATGCTCACAAACTCATGCAGGCCGGTGTCCCGGTCGTCGCCACCCGCTACCTGGGCGCCATTCACGATCTGCTGCTCCTGAATCCAATTGCCCAGACGCCAGTCGCTCGCGCGGCCCTGGCCCAGGTCAACGACACCCTGCGCCGGGTCTTTGCCAGCTAACTTCTGCAGTGAGAGACATGGTTTTTTCCAGAACTTTATGGGAGATCCGCGTCTCTCCTGCTAATCCTCGCTTTGTTGTGTCTCTACAGGAGTGGAAGAATGAGCCGTGTATCCGGCCTCTTCAGAGGCAGTTGCATGGGTCAGGGGACGCAGCCACAGGGAGATGCGGGCCGGTTGCCTGGTTTCCTGGACAACTCTGGTCAGGTGCTCGCTCAGGCTTTGCAGGTCCACCTCATGGCGCAGCGTGGCGTTGAAAGCATCCAGGGTTCTGGCGGCGTCATATTCGCGGCGATAGAAGCGGCGATCAATCAAGGTCGGGAGGCGCCGACGCAGCGGACGGCAGAAAAGGGCAAAGAATGGAAAATACTTGTCATGTGCTCTCATTCCTCAAGCCGTGGGCAAAAGAAGGTCAGCGAGTCTACGTTTGCGCGCCTGGTCTTTGCCTCTGCCGGTGGGATCAATATCCGGGATGACTGAGAGGGCTTTTCTTCGGGCAACGCATGTGCTATGCTTGTATTGTTCTCTTCTCAGGCATTCTTCTCTACTGCAAGCAGCCGTTGAATTGTAAGGAGGAAA
>DASZXF010000907.1:0-11520 GCA_035546055.1 Ktedonobacteraceae bacterium | reverse complement strand
AAAATGGCTTGCGAGGCGCCGCAGGCGCCGAGGATGCGAGAAGAAGGATTCGCCGACGGTGATTCATCAATATGCGGGATAACTGACATATCCCTTGTTCTCTCGCGTTCTCGCTGCTTAGGAGGCCTGGTTGCGGCTTGTTCTGACCCACTCCGCCTGGTGCTTTTTGCGTCTCCTGAGCACCAGGACGACCCAGATTTTCCAGAGCACAAAGCGCGGGGCCGACAACAGGGCCAGAAAGAGCATACGCGGCGGACGCAGGAGCACAAAGGCGCTGCTGCCATAAAAAAGCAGTCCCGCTATGAGCAAACAGGCGACCAGGATATCGAGCCAGGACCACAGGAGCAGCGCGGCCAGCAGGGCCAGGAAGCAGCCGGCGATAAGATAAGAGAGCGAAGGCACGAGAAACTCGCCCAGCGCTTCCAGGCAGAGAAAGCTGCGTCTGCGCAAACCGGCCTGCAACAACCGCCACGCGGTTTTCCAGGTGGGCGGCGTGCCTTGCAGCGATTCCCAGCGAATATCCTGGGTGCGCATCTGTTCAAAAGTGACGGGCATCTCTGAACGCACCAGCGCTTCCGGCATATAGATCACTTTTTCGCCGTGCTGGACGAGCGTGAGATAGTATTGATAATCCTCGGCCAGGGCAAAAGCCTGCCAGGGATAGCGCTCCAGCACCGCCCGGCTCAGACACATGCCGTTGCCCGTCAAGGTCGATGAGCCGCCCAGGCCGTTGCGACCCAGCGGACGCACATGATTCATCAGACTCAGCGCCAGCCAGCGCAGGGCCGTGGCGGGCGAGTCGGCCACGTTCAGAACAGCGTTATGCGCCTGCAAGGCCCGCGCGCCCCCTTGCAGTCCATGGTTCAAGGCCTGTAAAAAGGCCGCATCGACCACGGAATCGGCATCCAGAATCACATAGGCGTCAAAAGTCAGGCCATCCCGCTGTAACTGCTCCAGCAGCCATTGCAGGGCAAAGCCCTTGCCGCGCCGCTGCTCGTCGTGCCGCTCATAGACCCTGACGCCGGCACTGGCCCGCGCCAGGTCGGCGGTGGTGTCGGTACAGTTATCGGCTACCACGCAGACGGTGAACTGTTCCGCTGGATAGCTCAGCTCAGTCAGGCTGTGCAGCAGCTTGCCTATCACCGCCGTTTCGTTGTGCGCGGGAATGAGCAGGGCGAAACGCGCGTAAGGCGGAGCGAAGATCGCTGGTCGCCTGCGCCTGCGCCGCGCGGCCAGCAGAGCAGAAAACGACACCAGGCAAAGGTAGAGGATCGAGAGGGCAATCAGCAGTTCGATCCCCAGCAAAAGCCAGCGCAAGACCTGCACTATAAACACAACTGCGTCCTTTCCGGGATGTGGGTTTCCAGCGCGCGCAGCAGTTGATGGCCACAGCTTTCCCAGCTGTACTTCTCTTCCACCAGCGCGCGCCCGGCGTGGCCCAATCTGTTCCGCATGTCCTCGTCGCGCAGGAGCTGGACCACCGCCCGCGCAAAAGCCTCTGGCTGATCTTCCACCAGCAAATGCTCGCCGGACACGACCTCCAGACCTTCGCAGCCGATACTGCTCGACACAACCGCCTTGCCCATGGCAAAGGCTTCAAGAATCTTCAGACGCGTGCCGCCTCCCACCTGCAAGGGAGCCAGGGCCACCGCCGCCGACTCCAGGTAAGGGCGCACATCGGCAACCCCGCCGGTCACCAGGACGCCCGGCAGTTCGCCCAGTTTCCTGACCTCCGCCGAAGGCTCGCGTCCCACGATGGCCCAGGTGGCCGTGGGAATCTGCTCGCGAATACGCGGCCAGCACTGATTGGCGAAGGCGAGAACCGCGTCAATGTTGGGATAATAGTTCATCGCCCCGGTAAAAACGATGCGGTCAGGGATGCACTCGCCGGACGCCCGCTGAAAGGTTGCCAGGTCAACCCCATTCGGCACCACTTCAATGCGCGCGCCCGGCACCTGGCGTCTGAGCGTAAGTTGATCCGGGACACTGGTGGTCAAGACCAGATCAGCCCGCCGGCAGAGCGCCAGTTCAGCGGGCTTGAGCAGACGACTTTCACACCAGTTATACCATTTCCGCCAGCCCGCGCCCTCGTTGCGATAGGTGCGCCAGCTCACTTCATATTCCACATTATGCTGATCAATAATCCGCCTGACCGTAGCCGGCAGGCGATAGCGAGAGATAAGCACACTTTCAAAAAGAACCGCGTCATAGTCATCTTCTGCCAGCATCTCATCCAGCGCCCGCTGCACCTCATCATATTCATTCACCGCCAGCGCATAGGGCTGGAGGCGGGCCAGATGCGTCAGTTGCCGCACGCGCTTGCTTCTGGATGCCGGACGCCGGACACATCTGACCGAGGCAAGAACATCCTGGACAAGCGCAAGCTTTTCCGCGTCCTCTTCGCCATCGACCAGAGAGAGAAGCGTGACCGTATGACGCCTGGCCAGCATCTTCAGAAGATAATAATTACGAGTACCTGCTCCCCAGGTGGGAGATGGAAAAGTCGGCGTAAGTACCAGTATTTTCATAATTTTGTTCTTGTCCTTGAACAACAATAAGCCCAACTCTCGTTAAGGATACAACCGGTACAGAGGGTATCCGGTTTACAAAGATAGGTAAATTGCATAAAGACAGCGTATTTCAGGTGCATAAATAACTACATCTCCGTGAAAGGTGCAGAAGCAACAGGGATTAGCTTCTGCACCTTTCACGGAAAAAGAGCACAGGTTCTCCACTTCAACCAACATAGCAGCGCTACCCTCATATGCTATCAATGGGGAGAGCAATCACAACGCCGGATTGTCCATCAGGATCACCACCCGGCATGGCTCATATATACCCGATAACGTTGATTTTGGAGAAATGCATGAGGCAACTGGCAGCGGCGCTGATTAAATATGTGACCAACCACGTGATCAGCCATATTCCGTCGTATACCCTGCGTCACGCGTGGTATCGCCACGTGTTGAACTGGACGATAGCCCCTGGTGCGTCGATCTTGATGGGCCAGTATGTCCAGATGGCCGGGGCGAGAAGTAGCGGGCGCAACGTCTCAATCGGCAAGGACACCATCATTAATCACGGCTGCCTGCTCTACACAACCGGCGGACTGAGCATCGGCGAGGGCGTCAGCATCTCCGCCGGGGTCTGGCTGGTGACCGGCTCGCACGACATGAACGATCCCCAGTTTCCCGCCTTCTTCAAACCTATTGTGATTGGCAATCGCGTCTGGATCGGCATGCGCGCGACCGTGCTGGCCGGTGTGACCATTGGCGAGGGCGCGGTAGTCATGGCCGGCGCGATGGTCACGCACGATGTCCCGCCCTACGCGGTGGTCGGCGGCGTCCCCGCGAAGGTCATCAAGCAGCGCGAGGTACAGGATTACTCGTACCCGCTGTATCACCAGCTTCTTGAGTAAGCGTAGTCAAATCACCTCTTTTTCGCGTCAAGAGCATGCATTTTTTACCAGCAGTAACACCTTTTCTGCATGTACTAATGATATCGTTAAGTCTGGCGGCCAGATAGAGTATTGAGTATTATCAGAGGAACAGAAGAAGAAAGGCGAATGTTGAAATAATGGAAGAAACGGTTTTGATTATTGGCGCGGGGCCATATGGTTTAGCCGCTGCCGCGCATCTGAAAGCCAGAAACATTCCGGCGCAGATTTTTGGCAAGCCGATGGAATTCTGGAAAAAAATGCCCGCCAGCATGTCTTTGAAATCGACCTGGGCCTCATTAAATATCGCTGATCCCAAGAATACCTATACGCTGCATAAGTTTGGGCAGGCCCATGGGATTGCGCCGCAAGATCCGGTGGCGCTGAAAACATTCCTGGCCTATTCTCAATGGTATCTGGAGAAGGTTGATCTGAAGATCGATCAGACCTTTGTGCGTCTGCTGGCGCAGGATGGCAAGGGTTTTCACGCGGAGCTGGAAGATGGGCGCACATTGAAGGCCAGCCGGGTACTGATTGCCACCGGGGTGGCTCCCTATCCGCGCATTCCTGCCTTCGCCAGAAACTTGCCGCTGGAGCTGGTTTCGCACAGCCAGGATCACAGCGACTTCGAGCAATTTCAGGGCCGGCAGGTGGTGGTGGTAGGACGCGGCCAGAGCGCCTTTGAAAGCGCCGCGCTGCTGGCCGAAGCCGGGGCCGAGGTCGAGCTGATCGCCCGTGGTCCGCTGATCTGGATTGATCGCCGTCTGTATCGCTACGCCGGCTTTGCCAGGCGCATCTTTTATCCACCCAGCGATATCGGACCTGCCGGCATTAGCTGGCTGGTGGCTTTCCCGCAGGTGTTCAGGCGCCTCTCGGATCAGCAACGTGTGAAGATTGACGCGCGCTGCGTGCGTCCCGCCGCCGCGCCCTGGATACGTCCACGCGTGGAGGGCAAGTTTACCATGACCCCGGAAGTCTCCATTCAGGAGGCGCATGAGCAGGGCGGCAGGCTGGCTTTGCAGCTCAGCGATGGCAGTTCGCGGCTGGTCGATCACGTAGTTCTGGGTACGGGCTATCTGCCAGAGGTGGAGAAGCTGAGCTACATTGACCCGGCGCTGCGCCAGCAGGTGCGCCAGCGCGATGGCTCGCCGCTGCTCAACCAGTGGTTCGAGTCGTCGGTTCCGCATCTCTATTTCTCAGGGGCGCTGGCGGCGTACAATTTCGGACCCATCTGCCGCTTTGTGACCGGCTCTTTTGGGCCTGCGCGTCAGCTTGCCCGCCACGCGGCGCAGGGTCTGTAGAGAGCGAGGAGGGCGGACCATGACCGCTTCAGAGCGTCCACCGGGCGCGATTGTGATTGGCAGCGATTTCCGCGCGCTCGGCGTGGTGCGCAGTCTGGGACGCCGCCGCGTCCCCTGCATTGTGATTGATAATCTGCCGCGTTCCGCCTGGTTTTCGCGCTACGTCAAACAGCGCATCTACTGGCCAGGAGCGCTGGATAGCGCGGAATTTCTCGCCTTTCTGCTGCGCCTGGCCGACGAGCGCCACCTGGAGCAGTGGGTGCTTTTCCCCATGCCTGATGACACGGTTGAGCTGATCGCGCGTCACCACGAGGAACTGGCCGCGCGCTATCGCCTGGTGACGCAGGACTGGGACGTGGTGCAGTGGGCGAATGATAAGAGCCAGACCTATCGCATGGCCGAGGAACTGCATGTTCCGTATCCAAAAACATGGTATCCGCAGAGCGAAGACGAGCTGTGCCAACTGGACATCACGTACCCGGTGATTATCAAGCCGGCTATTTCGCTGCGCCTCCAGCACAGTCTGCACCTCAAGGCGCTACCAGCTCACAACTTCGAGGAGTTGCGTGCGCAGTATCAACTGGCGACCAGCGTGATGGAGCCGGAAACGATTCTCCTGCAAGAGATCATTCCGGGTACCGGACGCAGCCAGTATTCCGTGGCGGCCTATTGCCAGGATGGACGTGTGCTCACCAGCATGACGGCCAGGCGCACACGCCAGTATCCCATCGATTACGGTCTGGGCAGCAGCTTTGTTGAGGCCGTTGAGGTGCCGGTGATTGCCGAACTGGCGAGCCGACTGATAGAGCATATGCGCGTCTCAGGTATGCTTGAGGTCGAGTTTAAATATGATGAGCGCGCGGGCGTCTACAAGCTGCTGGACATCAATCTGCGCCCGTGGGGATGGCATACGCTGGCCCTGGCCTGCGGCCTGGACTTTCCCTGGATGCAGTACAGCGCGCTGTTCGGCGCGGTCCCACCCGCGCAACAGCCGCGCTATGGCGCCCATTGGGTACGCATGCTGACCGATCTGCCGGCGGGCTGGCAGGAAATGCGGGCCGGCATTACCACGCCGGGCGCGTATGTTCGCTCGCTGCTGGGCCAAACCGTCTTTTCTGTCTTCGCCTGGAGCGATCCCCTGCCGGCGGTGGGCGATTTTGCCAGCGCCGTGTTGCGCTCATTGAAGAAACGCTCAGGGAAACAGCAAAAACAGTCGCCCCTGCCCGCGCAGTCGAGGGGTTCGCATGGAGGAAAGGTCTATGGCTAAGGTAATGCCGCAGGTGCCGGGCAGCGCGCAGGAGTTTCTCGCCGAGCGCGCCGGCGATGCTTTTTATTACGATCCGGCCTGGCTTGAGCTGATTACATCGCTCTATGGCTTTACATTTATTCCGCTCACCACCACGAACAGCGAGGGGCATCTGAGCGGTTTTCTCCCCCTCTGCGCGCTGTCCAGTCCGCTGACCGGGCGACGCCTGGTGAGTCTGCCTTTCTCTGACCATTGCCCGCTGGTAGCGGACGACGAGGCCAGCGCCAACGATCTGCTTGACCAGGCGATAGCCCTGGCAAAAAGCCAGCGGGTGCGTTACCTGGAACTGCGCGCCGGCCAGAATGAGCTTCTCGCCCGGCGCGATGACCTGGTCAGCACAAACCTGTACGGACGCTGGCTGGTGCAGCTCGCGGACGATTCAGAGACGGTCTGGGCGCGTCTGCGTCCACAGGCGCGGCGCAAGGTCAAAAAGGCCCGCAATGAGGGCGTGACCATTCGCCTGGCGGAACGCCGCGAGGAGATGCTTGAATACCACCGTCTGCACCTGCTGACGCGCACCAGGAAACACGGTATGCCCGCGCAGTCGCAGCGCTACTTCCTGCGCCTGTGGGATACCTTTGCCCCGCAGGGCAAGCTGCACCTGGAACTGGCCGAGTACAAGGGGCAGATCATCGCGGCCCACATCACCACGTTCTCCGGGACTCATGCTCACTATATGTACGGCGCCGCCGATGACCGTTACCTGGACCTGGCGGCGGGCTATCTGCTCACCTGGGAAGCAATTGTGCGGGCCTGCCAGCTCGGCTACCGCACCCTCGACCTGGGGCGCACAGCCTACGATAATCCTGGCTTAATGCAGTTCAAACGGAGTTGGGGCGCGCTCGAAGAGGCCATCCCCTACTATTACTATCCAGCGGTACAGGGACTCGCGTCTACCTCCGAAAAAAGTACGAAATATCAGTTGCTCACCCGCTGCTGGCGGCGCCTGCCTCTGAGCGTTGCCGGCCCGCTGGGGGGCTATCTCTACCGGCATCTGGGATAAGAACGGGGTTGCTCACAGGGGTCAGCGGGAGTGCGAAGCGTGGGAAAGACGAGCAACCCTGAAGATAGATACCGTTGGCAAACGCCTTTTCTGACTCCTCGCCACGTAGCGGCTCGCCTGGTTGATGTGTCCACCACACATCAACGGTTTGCGCAGCGCCGCCGGCGCTGAGAGGTCGGACGGCGGGTTTTCCAACGCTATCGAAGACAAGCGTATCTTTCAGGCTTGTAGGTGATTTTTCTAACCATCCCGCTGATGGTTCTGGATGAGGCGGAGCTTAAAACGCATGCAACTGTTACGAAAAGTTATTAACAATGTCGCCATTTCTTTACTTGGTCAGGTCGTCACCTGGATTTCCACCATTCTGCTTACTGCCGCTTACGGACGCTTCCTCGGCGATACCAGATTCGGCGAGCTGTATTTCGCGATTACCTTTGTCGCGCTGATTGGCTTTCCCCTCGAATTTGGCTTCAACCAGCAACTCATTCGCGATGTGGCGCAGAAGCCCTCAGAGGCCCGACGTTACCTGACAAACACCTTAATCCTCAAGTTGCTGATCTGGCTGCCCTTCTTCGGACTGCTGATTGGCCTCGCGTGGCTCCTGGGCTATCCAGCGGACGAGCGCTTGCTGGTGGAAATCTGCGGCATTACCATGCTCTCAACCGGGATCACGAACGTCTTTTCGGGTCTGCACAGCGCCTTTACCCGCACCTACTTCTCGGCCCTGGGCACGATCCTTGAGCGCGTGACTGACGCGGCGGCGGGCATTATCCTGCTGAAAGCCGGCGCGGGCGTGGAGGTCATGGCCCTGGTGCTGCTGGGCGGATCGCTGGTCAACACCACCTGGCAGGGCATCTGGTGCTTCGTCAGGGTGGGCTTTTTCAAGCTCCCCGATTACCGCTTTATGCTGAGTCTTTTCAAAAGCAGCATCCCTTTCCTGATCTACGGCGTCCTGGGGGTGATTTACTACCGCATCGACACAGTGATGCTTTCATTGATGACCAACGATACCGTGGTTGGCTGGTACGGAGCGGCCTATCGCCTGTTTGATACGCTGTTATTCCTGCCCAGCCTGATCATCTCGGCCATCATCTACCCCATTTTCTCCAAACTGACCCTTCATTCCGAGCAACAATTGAAGCTGGCGATTGAGAAAACCATGAACTTTGTTCTCTTCTGCGGGATTCCCATCGCCACCTTTATGATTCTGGGGGCGCCTCAAATCATTGGTTATCTGTACCACAATCCTGATTTTACTCACAGCGTTTCGACCCTCCAGGCGCTGGCCCCTGGCCTGATTTTCCTCTACGCCAATTCGGTAATGACTTCGATCCTCCTGAGCACGCACAAGGAGCGGAAAATCATCATTCTGGCGGTCTGCGCGCTGATCTTTAATGTCGCGGCCAATGTGACGCTGATTCCGCTGCTGACGCAGGTGGGCACCGCCCTGACCACCTCGGCGACCGAGCTGGTGCTATTGCTCATTTCGCTGATCCTGATCCCCAGGGGTCTGCTGCCGGTCAAAAGTCTGCTCAGTGCCCTGCGCATTCTGGGAGCGTCGGCGGTGATGGGCGTCTGCCTCTGGTGGTTACAGGCATACTCGCTGCTGGTACTGTTGCCGGTGGGCCTGGTCGCCTACCTCGGCGCGGCGTTGCTTTTTCAGGCTGTACCCCTGGCGGATATCCGCCTGATGTACGCGTCATTGCGCGACAAGAAGATGCGTCCACGGGTTACGCTGGAGGAGGCTGACGACAATCAGGTGGTCATGCTGGCCAAACTGGACACCAGTCCGCTGCCGGCGATCAAGATTCGCACAGAAGAGGATATCCCCACAGAAAAGGTGATCCGCCTGCCTCGACCAAGGCCAGACCTCGCCGCCGAGGTCGCTCAGATAGCGGCTGCCAGCGATCAACTTGAGGACGATCCCGAGGCCACTCTGCCGCGTCTGCGCGCAATTCGCCCGCGCAAAAAGGTCAGTTCCGCGCTCTCCCTGCCAGTGACGCCGCGACCTGAAATAGAGCTCGACGATCCCACCGAACCCCAGATGCGCGCCGTTATTGTTCCCCAGACCGAACAAACCAGCCTCTCCTGAACAGGCTACCCGTCAGTAAAACAGAAGAGACAGCGCGACGTTGCGCTGTCTCTTCTGTTAAACGGCATAAGCAGTTGCCTGGCGGGTCATTGGAGCCGGCGATCCATATAGGCAAGTCCCTGGCCCGTCCAGTTCGCTTGCATCGGGCTGGAAGGACCGGAGCGCAGAGCCAGCGGACCGTTGTAGGTACCGGTAATGGCTACGTCGTCGAAGTAGATAGTGCCGGTGGCCTCGTTGTCCAGCACCAGCTTGCCGTAGCTCTGTGTCTGGCTGAGATTGCCGTCAAAGGAGCCGATGGAAGTTCCGTTGAGCCAGACTTCTCCATGCCCGCTCGTGGTGGCGTTGGTTTCCACCTCGATGGCATACCAGGTGTTGGCACTCAACACGTTGGTATTGCTGTACACGTCGTAGCGCGTGCCTGACGCGTTCCAGAAGTAGATATCCAGCCCCTTGCGCCCGCTGTCATAGTAGATAATCCACTGGTTATGACCGCTGGCATCCTGACCGAGAGCAATCAACGTCGTCCCGCTCAGGCTGGCAAAGCGGAAGTAGAAACGCGTGTAGCTCAGTGTTGGCAGACCGCTGACACTGGTGGAGATCTGGATGAGCTGCCCGGAGGTATTGCTCAACTGAACCGCGTGGGTACCGCTATTCACGACCGACGTTTGCACGGTCGCGGCGCCGGTCCCGCTGCTGCCGTTGCTCCACTGGCTCAGGTTTCCTCCCTCAAAGCCATCGCTGAAGTAGGCGCTCTGCGCTCCCTGAGAGCCGGTTCCGCTCAGGGCCACGGTCTGCGGACTATCAGCCGCGTTATCAGTGATGGTCAGACTGGCGCCGCGCGTGCCGCTGGCGGTTGGCGTGAAGGTGACACTGATCGCGCAGGAGGAGCCTACGGGCAGACTGGCCGGGCAGTTGTTCGTCTGCGCGAACTCGCTGGCGTTCGTGCCACTGATGGCAAGGCCGCTGATGGTCAGGGCAGCCGTTCCGCTGTTGGTCAGGGTAATGACCTGCGCCGAACCGCTGGTGCCGACCGTCTGACTGCCCAGGTTCAGACTGGTTGGGCTGAGACTGACCGCCGGGGCCGTGGTCACACCGGTTCCGCTCAAGGAAATGGTCCGCACGTCGGTATTCTCAGTCAAGGTCACGCTGGCACCGCGCGAACCGCTGGCGGTTGGCGTGAAGGTCACATTGATAGTGCAGCTCGCGTTCGCCGCCAGGCTGGTTGGACAGTTATTCGTCTGCGCGAAATCGCTGGCGTTCGTGCCAGTGATGGCGATACCGCTGAGATCCAGGGCCGCCGTCCCGTTGTTGAGCACCGTCACCGTCTGCGCGCCGCTGGTCGTGTTGACGATTTGTGTGCCAAAACTCAGGGTTGTCGGTGTCAACTGCGCTTCGGTCAGGTTGGTCGGGATGGTATACGCATTGGCAATGGCCACATCGTCGAAGTAGATGGTGCCGGTGGCCTCGTTGTCCAGCACCAGCTTGCCGTAGCTCTGTGTCTGACTCATATCGCCGTTAAAGGAGCCGATGGAAGTGCCGTTGAGCCAGACTTCTCCATGCCCGCTGGTGGTGGCGTTGGTTTCTACCTCGATGGCATACCAGGTATTGGCACTCAACACATTGGCCTCGCTATACACATCGTAGCGCGTGCCTGACCCGTTCCAGAAGTAGATATCCAGTCCCTTGCGTCCGCTGTCATAGTAGATAATCCACTGGTTATGACCGCTGGCATCCTGGCCGAGAGCAATCAGCGTCGTCCCGCTCAGACTGGCAAAGCGGAAGTAGAAACGCGTGTAGCTCAACGCAGGTAAACCACTCACGCTGGTGGCAAGCTGAATAGCCTGCCCGGAGGCATTGCTCAACTGAACCGCGTGGGTACCGCTGTTCACAATCGACGTTTGCACAGTCGCGGCGCCGGTCCCGCTGCTGCCGTTGCTCCACTGGCTCAGGTTTCCTCCCTCAAAGCCATCGCTGAAATAGGCGCTGGCCGGCGCTATGCCATTGCCATTGAGAACGACGGTCTGGAGCGCCTCGCCTTCGCCATCAACGTTGTCAGCCAGCACAACATTCGCGCTGCGCGCTCCGCTGGCGGCTGGCGTGAAAGTCACGCTGATGGTACAGGAGGCGCCTATCGCCAGGGTGGCGGGACTGATCGGACAGGTCGTCGTCTGCGCGAACTCGCTGGCGTTGGTGCCGCTGATGGTGATGCTACTGACGATCAGAGGTGCCTGGCCGTTGTTAGTCAGGGTGATGGTGTGCGCCGAACTGGTGGTACCGGTCGTCTGATCGGCGAATGTGACCATGACCGGATTCAGCGTCACCCCCGGCGTTTCCTCCACTCCGGTACCATTGAGGGTAACGGTGTGAGGACTCCCGGCGAGG
>DASZXF010000906.1:0-4416 GCA_035546055.1 Ktedonobacteraceae bacterium | reverse complement strand
GTTTTTAGAAAGGTATGCTCCATTGTAGAGGTGAGTGCCCGCGATAGGAGTCGAACCTATAACCGTCGCATTAAGAGTGCGCTGCTCTGCCATTGAGCTACGCGGGCTTGATCGATGGCGCTAGTATAGCACAGTGTTTGTCTGGATGCAAGCCCCTGGCGGCCCAATTTTTGCAGATGAATTGCGATTCTCGCCTTCCTGATGCTCCAGCTTGTTCCAATGGTCCTATCCTCTTGTTTTTGGCGATTACTGGATGCTAATATATAAACAAAGATTTGATAAATTTTTCTTTATGTGACAGGAGGGCGAGTCACGGATGGACGAATGGAAAGATCTCAAGATAGCCGTAAAGGCGCTGGCCGGGGTAACACGCCTGTCGATGGTGTACCAGCTGGCGAGGTATAAGGAGATCACCGTGACGGATCTGACAGCCATGTTGGGCATCAGCCAGCCGTTGGTATCCTGGCATCTACGTAAGCTCAGGCGGGCGGGCCTGGCGAAGACGCGCAGAGCGGGGCGGCAGGTCTATTGTTCGCTCAACACCGGCTATTTTCTGTCCTGTCTGCATCGTCTGGAGCACCTGGTTGATCCAGAAACTGTGATCGAGACGTTTCCGGTGGGCGAGGCGCTGATCGAGGCCGAGATGAGTTCGGAGCGCTGAATGTCAGCCGCGCTGCCGAGAAATTGAGTATAAAGCAGGCGTTAAGACTGATTTTTAACACAGGGATGTTATTGTTGAATTGATCAGGGAAGCGGAATGAGATACGTGGAGACTGGTTGGGAGAGCGCGGACCAGGCTGATGGGAGGGAAGAATGGCAAACGTTGAGTATGAATGCAGATACATGCGTTCACGATGATGTGGGTCAGTTCGCTGGCCTGGAAGGAACAAGATGATAAGCAAAAGTGGCGATGAGAACGAGACGCAAGCGCATAGTCTGACCGCTGGTACGGCCATGTTGAAGAAGCGCCGTCAGATGACGCAGCAGCAGGCGTACCACGCGGGCAAACTGGGGCGAGCGGATCTGCATATGCATAGTACGTACAGTGATGGTTTGGGGACGATTCAACAGGTGCTTGATTACGCTCAGTGGCGGACCAATCTGGATGTGATTGCTCTGACCGATCATGATGTAATTGAGGGCGCCTTGCGAGCGCGCGACATCTGGGCCAGGGGCAACTATCGTTTTGATTTTATTGTTGGCGAAGAAGTGAGCACGAAATCCGGGCACCTGCTGGCGTTGTTCATCGAGAAGCGGATTCCGCCGCGTCTGAGTATGGAGGAGAGCATCGACCTCATTCATGAGCAGGGTGGCCTGGCTGTGGTGGCGCATCCCCTGAACCAGTTGTTCCGCCATAGCTGTCCGCGCGCCGTGCTGGATCGCATCAAAGCTTCTGAGAGCGTCTGGCTGGATGGTATCGAGACATGGAACGCCAGTTTCTGCGGCATTTACGCCAACGGGGTGGCCATGAAGAGTAACCGCGAGAGCTATGGCTGGCCTGAGCTGGGCAATAGTGACGCGCACACCCTGAGCGCCATTGGCAGTGGTTGCACCTGGTTTACGGGAACCAGCGCGCAGGAGGTGCGCGCGGCCATTGAGCAGGGCGAAACCGCGCCTGGCGGCAAAATGTGGGGCATGTACGACTACCTGCGCCTGGCCGGGCATCACCTGGGCAAGCAGGGACGGCGTGTCGTCAGAATCGAACGCGGCACACGCGGACGCCGCGAGAGTGTGGCCTGAGCAGAGGTTGCCCACCTGTGTTTCGGTTTGTCGTGGCTGAGAGTCACAGTCAAACCGAAACACAATAAAAATAAGAGAAAACCTTTGCTTGTTTTATGGATAAAGTGTGATACAATAGAGCTATGTTTAGCAGACGTATACAGCAAAAAGCTCGCCAGTTTGTCGCCTGGATAGTGCGACCGCTGGCCCGATGGGGGATCACCCCAAACACGGTGACGATCATAGGATTGCTCTTGAGTATTGTGACAGCCTTTGTCATCGCGTCGGGATCTATCGTAGTCGGAGGGGCACTGGTACTGTTTGCTGGCATTTTTGACATGTTTGATGGGGCCATGGCTCGCGTGCGCAACGCAGCCACCACCTTTGGCGCGTTTCTGGATTCTACGCTGGATCGCTATTCTGAAAGTATCATCCTGGGAGGCTTGCTCTTCTACGCTTTACAACGACCAGCCCTGCAAGAGGCTCTATGGCCCTGGTCGGATGAGCAACAGTGGATGATTGTCCTGATCTTCGTGGCCGCAATCGGCTCGTTGATGGTAAGCTATGCGAAAGCGCGCGCGGAAGGCCTGGGTTTGGAATGCAAAACGGGGCTTCTGGCCCGTCCTGAACGTGTGGTCATTCTGGCTCTTGGATTGCTCACAGGTACGACCATCTGGGCGTTGACGTTGCTGGCAGTGCTCTCACATGTTACAGCCGTCGAGCGCATCGTCCATGTGTGGCGCGCTGCCAGACAGGCAGTGGAACAGAAGGCCTCTGTGCCAGAAGGGCGAGAAGGTCCGCGCTTGAGCGGTTCGCCCGCGCAGAGTGCTGAGATTGCCGGGCAGTCCGTAGCCAATGGTCTGGCGCCAGAGACAGATGGAAACGCGCCGGATCAGGATGTATCGACCGGCGCGGGCGAACGTGGAGAGACGCCCGCGAAGCCTGTATCTACCAGTTTACCGCCGTTGACTGGTAGCGTACAACATGACTAGCGACAACGGCATAGACGGGAACCGGACCGGATCGTAGTAGTAGCGTAAGATAGCCTGTCCGAGAATACACCAAAAGGCGGCGTTTTGAGCCGCCGGGTCATGCACAACGCGGATCGGTGGGATGCGTTTGCGAATGGTATTGTGCGAAAAATGAAAGACTTCCCGGTAGAATGGGACTCCACAAACGGCGTTCCGATCTTCTGCTCACGGTGAACCGGCGAAAATGCTGATTCCCTCGCTGGTTCGCAGCCCGAGATAGAGGCTGTCTACCTGATCTGACCGAGGAAGTTGCCTGTACTGCTAGCCTTCAACCGAACACCCGTTGCGCGGAAGCGTAAGACGAGGCGCGAGTTTCAATGCTCGCCTGGACATCTTCAATAGAATATTCTCTCTGGCTCAAGGGCATTCGCCTGCTGGCAGATGCCTGCGCTCCGGTCCTTAGTACTGAGACTGGAGACCTTAGTGATAACAGAACATACGCATTCAGAGAATAACGACTGGCAGGAGCCCGGCGGGGAACCATTGTCTGTCTCCGAGACCCCTACGCCGCAGCCAGCGATGGATGCACCTGTCCAGGAGGAAGGGCAGACGAATACAGATGCAGCGCGCGCGGAGGTGGAGGAACAGGCGGTGAGTGAGAAGCATGAGATACAGGACGCGAGCGCTGAGGGACAGGCAGAACAGGCTGAGGAATCTGCGGAGGCTGCGCAGTCGCCGGTTGTTCCCACGCAGGACAATCAGGAACATCAGGAGGCGCTGCCCGCCGCTGCTCTTGAAGAAGTTACGATGATTATCGAGGAGACGAAAGTAACCTCGGAAGATATTCGCACTCCCCATCTGCTTGAGGGGGAGGAATCGACGCTTTTCCCGCTGGAAGTTGAAACCCCTCTTTCCTCAACGGGGGAGGCTCGCCCCTTTACCTCGTTTATCGAAGAGTTCCGCCAAACCGAGGGCCACTTTGTCTCTCTGCTGCATGAAACTGATACGTCCTTTACCTCTTTTGTGGCGGGCAGCGAGAGTATTCATGAGCCTGTGACTCTGCTGGAGACTGCGCCGGAAGACCTGGCCCAGGTGGTGGACCTGGCTCCCGCGCCAGCGACTGAGCAGGAACAGCAGACCAGCCAGGCCAGTGCGGTCAGCGAGGCGCCAGCCAGCCAGCCAGAAGAGGCCGCGCCCGCCGCGCCAGCGCCCGGTCTGACTCAGCCGCGCCTTTCGCCGGAGCGCCCGGTTTCGCCTTTGCTGCGTCCCGCGACCCGGCCACGTCTGCCGCGCCACGGTCGCCATCGCATTGATGAGCTGATTCATCCAGCCGAGCTGCGCGGTGATCTGAAAGAGGTCGCCCCTGCACCTGCCGCGCCCACTGCCTCCGCCGCGCCGGTCGCGCCGGTATCCGCGCCAGTTGAAGAATCCGTGAAAGCTGCGGAGCCGCCGAAGGTGGAAGAAGCCAAACCCGAAGAGCCACCAGCCAAACCAGCCCGCCGCTACCGCTTTGATCGGCCCGCGACCACGACCAGCGCCACGCCGGCGCCAGCTAAAGTGTCCACCCGCGCCAGCGAGAGCAAGGAGAAGCGCAGTTTTGCCGCTGCGACCGCTGCCGAGAACACCGCCAGCGTTGAGGCTGCTCCAGTTCGTGCCGCCAGTGCCGCCGCCAGCGCGCCAGCGGAAGCGCCAGCCGCGAAGACGAACGCCGCGCCCGAGACACCCG
>DASZXF010000905.1:0-11344 GCA_035546055.1 Ktedonobacteraceae bacterium | reverse complement strand
TCAGGAAATCAAGCATGAGCCACCTCCTGCTCCTGCGTGCGCACTCCCTGAGCGCCCAGGTCTTCCCAGGTCAGGCCGCTGTAGAGCGAGTTGTGAGCAGCGATCTCGTTGAAGATGTCGCGCGGGCTGCTGTAGGTCCATTTGTGGCCCAGGTGCGTAGCGAGGTCGTTGAGAATCTCCCAGTCGGCCTTCGCGCCGGGCAACGGGCGCAGCGCGCGGCGCACAATCTGCACGTGATGGTCCACATTGGTCATGGTGCCATCTTTTTCCGCGAAGGTCACAGCCGGCAGGACCACATCAGCCTGGCGCGCCGTCTCGCTCAGGGTGATATCCTGCACAATGAGGAACTCCAGGTTGGGCGGCAGTTCGCCATGGCGCAGAGGATTGGCCCCCATGACGTACAGGGCGCGCACATCGCCGCTCGCGAGAATCTCGTCATAGGCCAGACCCTTCTCAGTGGCAGGCTGGTAACCGGGCAGGGCATCGGGCAACAGGCCCATATCGCGCGCGCCCAGCGAATTGGCATCCTCGAAGAGGGGACCAACCCCGGAGCCGGGGCGATTGAGATTGTCGGTCACGACGGCCAGAGCTTGCAGATCGGCGGCCAGAGTCGCGCCATTCGGAGCGAGAGTCGCCATTTCGTCGTACAGAATGATCGCGCCCCTGGCGTTCGCGATTTCGTCGGCCAGTTGCTCTAACTGGCTCACGCTCAAAGCATCCAGACCCTGGCGAGCGCTGGCGGCCTCTTGCGCGGCTTTGGGGCGCAGATCGGCATACTGAGCGGCTTTCTCGCTGTTCAGCGCCCTGGCCAGCAGCACTTTGGCGGCCAGCCCGGCTCCATGCTGTGGCACAGTGATCTTGCTGGCGGCAAAGCGGTCAAGTTCGGTCGCGCCTTCGTTGACGATGAAGATGCGCGCGCCGGCCTTCATGGCCTTCTTGATGCGCAGATTGAGGATCGGCTGACGCTCGTAAGGATCGGAGGCCACCAGCACGATATGCGAGGCTTTTTCAATTTCGGCGATGCTATTGGTCATCATCCAGGGCCGCCCGCTCAGGGTATCGCGCACGCCGGAGAAAGCGCCGTGGTGGTGATCGACGTTGGGCGTATTCAGCACTTCGCGCAGCAATTTCTGGAAAAGATACGTCTCTTCGTTGGTGGTGCGCGTTGAGCCAATACCCGCGATAGCGCTGGAGCCGTGCTCTTTGGCCATTTTGCTCAGGCGCGAGGCAATCTGGTAATACGCCTGCTCCCAGGTGGTGGGCACCAGTTGATCGCCCTGGCGGATCAGCGGCGTGCGCAGACGCTCCGGGCTGTTCACGAAGTCAAAGCCCCAGCGCCCGCGATTGCACAGCCACCCATCGTCAATCTCGTCGTTCTGACGCGAGCTGAGGCGCATGATCTTGTCCACGCGCACATCCAGGCGCGCGTTGCAGCCCACGCTACAGTTTGTGCAGATGCTCGGAACGCGCTTGAGTTCCCACGGGCGAGCTTTAAAGCGATATTTCGCGGAGGTCAGCGCGCCAACCGGGCAGATTTCCACTGTGTTGCCGGAAAAAGCCGAGTCAAAGGCGTGACCCGGAGCCGTACCAACCTCCATTTTGTAGCCGCGCGAGATCATGACCAGGCCATTGTCCATAGAAATCTCGGAACTGAAACGCGTGCAGCGCTGGCAGAGAATGCAGCGCTCGCGGTCCAGCAGCACTTCTTCGCTGACCGGCACTGGCTTGGGATAATGGCGCTTGTTCAGGTCGAAGCGCGTGCCGCCAGGTCCGTGGCGCAGGGTGAAATCCTGCAAATCGCACTCGCCGGCCTGGTCGCAGATCGGACAGTCCAGCGGGTGGTTAATCAGCAGGAACTCCAGCGTGCCGCGCCGGGCCTTGAGTACCTTCTCGGTTTTAGTGTAGACCACCATGCCCTCGCTGACCGGAGTCGTACAGGCCGTCTGCGGCGGCTTGGGCATCTTCTCGATCTCAACGAAGCACATACGACAGGCGCCCAGCGGTGGCATCTTCGGATGATAGCAATAAATAGGAATCTCGATCCCGGCCTGTTTGGCAGCCGCCCAGACCACAGTTCCCGGGGGAACCGCGACGGGAATATCGTCGATGGTCAGGTGGACGAGTCCATCTGTTTTCTCTTCTGGCATAGCTTTTATTACCGTCTATGAGTACCGGGCAGCCATACGGTCGCCCATACAATGATTAACAGATCACAATCCGCGTGCTAATGCGCGGCCACATGGGCCACACCCGCGTGGGCCAGATGTTTGGGACAGCCGCCCAGGCGCACATGCTCGACAAATTCCTCGCGGAACAGCCGCACTCCGCTGACAATCGAACTGGTGGCCGCGTCACCCAGGGGGCAGAACGACTTGCCAGCGAGATTGTCGCAGATATCCGTCAACAGATCGATATCCTTCTGCTTGCCCCCGCCATGTTCCAGGCGATGCAGAATCTCGGTCAGCCAGTACGTTCCCTCGCGGCAAGGCGTACATTTGCCGCACGACTCGTCGCGATAGAACTCGGTCATGCGCAGAATCGCGCCAACCATACAGGTATCCTCACTGATGACAATGACGCCGCCAGAGCCACCCATCGAGCCAGCCGCCGCGATGGCCTCGTAGTCCATGGTGACATCAACTTTGTCAGCCCCCAGGATTGGAGCCGACGAACCACCAGGGATGATGGCCTTCAACTGCTTATCGCCCAGAACGCCGCCGCCGTACTGCTCATCGTAAATCAGCGTGCGGAAAGGCGTACCCAGCGGCAGTTCGTAGTTGCCCGGCCTCTTGACCTGGCCGCTCAAGCAGAAGACACGTGTGCCCTTGCTTTTCTCGGTACCAAAGGAGCCGTACCAGTCCGGGCCATTGCGCAGGATGGACGGCACAGTGGACAGCGTTTCGCAGTTATTGATGACCGTCGGGCCACCATACAGGCCGACCGCAGCCGGGAATGGCGGCTTGAGGCGGGGATAACCGCGCCGACCCTCCAGCGACTCCATCAGGGCGCTCTCTTCACCACAGATGTACGCGCCGGCGCCACGATGCACAATCACTTCCAGCGAATAACCGCTGCCCATGATATTCTTGCCAATGTAGCCGGCAGCGTAGGCCTCCTGCACCGCCCGCTCAACCTGGCGGGCGGCATGGGCCAGTTCGCCCCGGATATAGATAAACGCCACCGCCACGCGACAGGCATAACTGGTGATAATGACCCCTTCCACCAGTTGATGAGGATTTTTCTCCATCAACATGCGGTCTTTAAAAGTGCCCGGCTCGCTCTCGTCAGCGTTACAGCAGAGGTAACGCGGCTCATTTTTCGCCAGGAAGCTCCATTTGAGGCCGGTCGGGAAGCCAGCGCCACCACGTCCGCGCAGACCCGACTTCTTCATCATCTCAACCAGTTCTTCCGGCTGATACTCTTTGAGCGCTTTCTCCAGCCCCTGATAGCCTTCGTACTGGCGATATACATCCAGCGTGTCCAGGCCAGGAACATCTATATTTTTGGTAACAATCAGTTCTGGCATTGATATCTTCCTCTCCGTCCAGGTCCGAGAATGCATCCCCGCCAGGACGGCTGGTGCTTGCTTACTTAATCCTCTCGGTCGAGCCGCCTTGAGGGGACTGCAAGACCTTCTTTGCCTTTAATTCCCTGCCCAGTTCGTCCAGCAGCGCATCGGCCATTTCCAGCGTCACATTTTCGACGAACTCGCCATTGACCTGCAACACCGGGGCTGTACCGCAAGAGGCCAGGCATTCGACACACTCCAGGGTAAAATTGCCGTCCGCCGTGTTCTCGCCGCGCGTGACGCCCAGGCGTTTCTCCAGGTGCTCCACCAGGGCATCACAGCCACGCAAATAGCAGGAAATGCCGGTACACACACTGATGACCTTCTGACCGTGCGGGCGATGATAATACATGGTATAGAAGGTGGCCACGCTTTTCACATCGTCGGTCGTCAGGTTCAAAATCTCGGCCACGGTCGCAATACCTTCCGGGGTGACATACCCCTCTTCCTCCTGGGCAATGTGCAGCGCCGGCAGGAGAGCCGAACGAGACATAGGATAACGCGAGGCAAGGGAGCGCATACGTTCTTTGGCTTGTTCTGAAATCATCGATCAACCTCTCCAAGCACAATATCAATGCTACCAATAGCCGCGACCACATCCGAGAGCAGTCCGCCTTCGACCATCAGCGGCAAGACTTCCAGATTCGCGAACGAGGGCGCGCGGACATGCATGCGATACGGTTTGGCGCTGCCGTCACTGACGATGTAGAAGCCAAGCTCACCCTTGGGAGCCTCTGTGCGCACGAACACCTCACCTTTGGGGGGACGATAGCCCTCGGTAAAGAGCTTGAAGTGGTGAATCAGCGCCTCCATGCTGCCCGTGATCTGCCACTTGGGCGGCGGCGTGATCTTGGGATTCGCGACCCGATAAGGGCCGGCAGGTATCCCATCCATAGCCTGATTGACAATGTTCAGGCTCTCCTGCATCTCCAGCATACGCACCAGATAGCGGTCATAGACATCGCCGTTGGTGCCCACAGGAATGTCGAAATCAAACTTTTCGTAGCCGCTATAGGGGAAAGCTTTGCGGATATCCCAGACCACATTACTACCGCGCAACGTCGGGCCGCTTGCTCCGTAAGCAATCGCGTTCTCGGCGCTCAAGATGCCCACGCCCTTGGTGCGCTCAATCCACAACTGGTTATTGGTGAGCAGGTCGTGATACTCGCGCAAACGCGCGGGGAAAACGCTGGTAAAGGCCCGCACCTTTTTCTCAAATTCGGGCGTGATATCCGCCTGCAAGCCGCCCGGGCAGATATAGCTGGTCATCAGGCGCACGCCCGCCACTTCCTCGAAGACATCGAGAATCAACTCGCGCTCGCGGAAACAGTAGAGGAAGACGCTCATGGCGCCCAGGTCAAGGGCATGGGTGCCCAACCAGACCAGGTGACTGGCGATGCGCTGCAACTCCGCCAGGATAACCCGCACAAACTGAATCTTCTCGGAAATCTCATCCTCAATCCCCAGCAGTTTCTCCACGGCCAGCGAATAGCCCAGGTTGCTGTTGAGAGGCGAGAGATAGTCCATGCGATCAGTCAGAACCAGCGCCTGGTGGTAGGTCTTGGCCTCGGCGGTTTTCTCGATCCCGGTATGCAGAAAGCCAATATCGGGCACAGCCTTTAAAACCGTCTCACCGTTGATCGTCAGGATCAGGCGCAGCACGCCATGGGTACTGGGATGCTGCGGCCCCATATTGATGGTCATGGTATCCATATGCTGACCATCTTCCAGGGGCTGGCTCTCCTCAAGAATATATTGTGTTGCGATCTCTTGTTTTTGCATATCTTCTGGACTACTCCTCTCCGAAAAGGCGGCATCGGCTGCGCGCTGGCAGCAGGCCTTCTCGGCGTAAGGGTATTTACTCCTTCTTCGGAGTGCCCGGCTCCTGGTTCGGATTCAGGCTGCTGCGATTTTCATTGAGTTCGCGCCCATCCGTGGAGCGCAAGGTCTGGCCGCCCACACCGGGATCGGTATCATAGGGAACCTGACCACCCCAATGCGGCTCCGGCAGATCAAAGCCGGTGAGCGGATAATCCTTGCGCAGAGGATGCGTGGTCCAGTCGGGCGGCATCAGGATGCGCCGCAGGTCGGGATGACCAGCGAACTCGATGCCGAAGAGATCATAGACCTCGCGCTCATACCAGTTCGCGCCCGGCCAGATCGAAGTCACGCTGGGCACCGATGGATGTTCCTCACCCCTGTCGCCCACGCGCACCTTCAAACGGAGCACGCTCTGATTCGACAAAGAAAGCAGTTGATAGACCACATCAAAGCGCGGGGCGCGCTCCGGCCAATCCACTGCTGTGATGGTCGAAAGAAAATCGTAGCGCAGGCTCTTCTGTAAATAGGTACACACGCTCAGCAAAGAGGCCGGCTGCAAAACAATGGTCTGCTCATCGCGGAACTCCACCGTCTCAACCACCGCCTGCGGGAACTTTTCCTTTACCAGCGTCACTGTAGCTGCTGCTGTTATTGCCATGCTTACTCTGCCCTCGCTCACTGCTTCTCAAAATCGCCGGTCGGCCCGACAAGTTTCATGCCGCTGGCCTTGAGGGGATCGGGCGGATTCGGCACACCATCGCGGATCTTGCGCTGCAACTCGTTGAAGCCAAAGAGCAGCATGTCCGGGGTGGGAGGACAACCGGGGATAAAGACATCAACCGGCACGATTTTATCAACTCCCTGCACAATAGCGTAGTTGTTAAATACGCCACCACAAGAGGCACAGGCGCCCATCGAGATGACCCATTTGGGATCGGGCATCTGATCATAGATCTGACGCAGCACCGGAGCCATCTTAATCGAGCAGCGACCCGCCACAATCATCAGATCGGCCTGGCGCGGTGAGGCACGATACACCTCGGCGCCAAAACGCGAAATGTCGAAGCGGTCAGCACTGGTCGCCATCATTTCAATCGCGCAACAGGCCAGACCGAACAGCGCAGGCCACAGCGAACCGCTGCGCCCCCACTCGATCAACTTGCTGACCTGCGTGGTCAGAATCCCCACCTCGCCATTTTTGACGTGCAAATCAACACGCTGGCGCGGCGTCTGCGCATTGGAAAACGTCTGGACCGGCTCCCAGGGGTTTTGTATTACTCCCATGTGAACGCCCCCTTTCGCCACACATAAATGTAGCCAATCATCAAAATGAACAGGAAGATGAGCAGCTCAACCAGCCCCAGCACCGCAAAGTCTTTGGTGTGCAGCAGGATGGCCAGCGGATAAAATGAGACGATTTCGATGTCGAAGACGATAAACAACATCCCTGTGAGCAAATACTTCACAGGAAAACGACGGCGCGGCGCTTCAATCTCTTGAATACCGCATTCATATGGCGCCAGTTTTTCCGGTGTTGGTTTCTTTGGTCCCAAAATGGCCGTCACAACCATGACCAGTAAACCAAAGAGGATAGCCAGCGTCACCAAAATGAAAATGGGGAGAGTATCTGTTCCCATGTTTGGGACCCTTCTTCTCTTTATTTAGAAATACCCACACGTGCCTGGTGTCATTTGTACACTACCAAAACTATCCTAACACAGTAGGGGAAGGTAGTCAATTGAGAGAAATTTCAAGGCTATTCCCGGCCTCCCGCCCAACCATGTTTTCCCGGCTCAGACCCCAAAAAACAGGACCGAGCGGATCAAGCCCGATCCTGCTCAGTCCTGCCCTTTACAGGAATGCGAAAATTAGCCCAGCGCCTCTTTACCGGCCTCTGGCACCAGTTCCGACACCTCTTCGCCCGTGTAATCAGCGGGAGAGGTCTCATCGGACCCGCGCTTCGCCCCGAAGGCCTGGAAGACTGGCGTTAAAATCACCACCAGCACCAGATTCAGGATAACAGCGGTAAAGGCCGAATACATCGGAGGTAGAGCTAATGGACCAATGTTAATGGCAAACACCGATGAAGTGGCCTGAGTCGCGATAAACATCCACGTCCCCGCGACCATGCCAGCCAGCCAGCCTACCACCAGCGCCCAGCGGTTGAACCAGCGCGTATACAGTCCCAGGAACACCGCCGGCAGGGTCTGCAAAATCCAGACACCACCAAGCAACTGGAAATTCAGCACGTACTGCGTGGGCAGATAGACGATAAACACCAGAGCGCCAAACTTCACGATCAACGAAACAAGCTTCGCCACCCTGGCCTCGCGTGCCGCGCTGGCCTCCTTATCAAAGTACGCCCTGTAGATGTTCCTGGTAAAGAGGTTGGCCGCCGCAATCGACATCACCGCAGCCGGCACCAGCGCGCCAATTGAGATCGCCGCGAAGGCAAAACCCGCGAACCAGGAAGGGAACTGCGCATTGATCAACAGCGGAATGGAGGCATTATTGCCAAAAGCCGCCATGGGACTTCCCTTGGGATTAATCCCGGCGGAAATCGCCATATATCCCAGCAGCGCCAGGAAACCCAGCATCAGCGAATAAATCGGCAAAAGCGCCGTGTTACGCTTCACCACCCGCTGACTGCTGCTGCTCAAAACTCCTGTCAATGCATGTGGATACAGGAATAAAGCAAAGGCGGAGCCCACGGCCAGCGTCACATAGGCCGGGAAGAGGCTCGGCGGCACGAGATCGAAAAATTTCGTTTTAGAACTGGCAGTTGCCAGGGCTTTGGCGTGTGCCGCGTTAAAGATGTTGCCGAAGCCGCCAAGTTTGATGGGCAGATAAATGATGGTGACAAAGAGCACCACGAAGATCATGATATCCTTGACCAGGGCAATCATAGCCGGGGCGCGCAGACCGCTGGTGTAGGTGTACGCGGCCAGGATGATAAAGGCGATGATCAGGGGGATATCGAGCTGGAATCCGCCCAGGGAGAGCGAGATGGGGATACCCAGCGCGGCCAGCGAAACCTGGATGCCAAACATCTGCAAAGCGATGTACGGCATGGTGGCGAGAATGCCCGTAAAGGCCACCACCAGAGCCAGGGTCCGGCTGCCGAAACGACCCTGCACAAAGTCAGCGGCGGTCACATAGCCGTGCTCTTTGCACACCGACCAGAAGCGAGGCATCAGCACATAGATGATGGGGTACACCAGGACGGTATAGGGAACGGCGAAGAAGCCATTCACCGCGCCCAGGCCAAACATAGCGGCGGGCACCGCGATAAAGGTATAGGCGGTGTACAGATCACCACCCAGCAGGAACCACGTCACCACCGTACCAAAGCGTCGACCTGCCAGACCCCATTCGTGCAAGTCGTCCAGATTTCCGCGCCGCCAGCGCGCCGCCCAGAACCCCAGCACAGTCACAAGCAGAAAAAATGCGATAAAGACAATAAAGGCTTCCCAATTCATGGCAACCTTGCCCTTTCTGTAAGAGGCTCATTCGCTTACGAAAGAAGTATCCCAGACAGCGCCGGCGGGGAAAAAGAGCCAGGCTGTTGAGATAGTGCCGGTTCTCAAGCATCCAGAAAATACACCACCGCTGTAATAATCGCGGTGATGACAATCCAGAGCAGTTGAAACCAGTAGAAAAAGGGAATTCCACCAATGTCTGGCTCCTGAAAATTGTAAAACGGAGGCCAGCACAGCGCGATAAAAGGGATCAGGAGCAGAAGAAGTAGGGGTTTGAACTTCCTCTTTGAAGCACGAGTTGCCAAAACTTTTCTCCTTTCGCCAGACAACCTACGAAACATAGAAGAAACGACAAGCAACAGAGAACCCGGTAGTGCCAGATAAACCAGAAATCCGCCGCAGAGCCAGAGAGGCTCCCTTTTGAGGCATAATCAGACATGCTGGATGTAGCTGGCGCTTACTGGCAAGCATAAACTATCTTTGGACTTCAGTCAATAGAAACAGCTTGCCCAGCGAATATATCGACCATAGGTAGAAGTGTATCTATCCTCTTTTGCTGTTTTTCTTGCCTGGTCGCGGACGCCGGACGTGTCCGCGCTGACCCAGAATGGCTATAGCTGTTACGTTTAAATATACACATCGATTTCTACGGTAGAGTAACTATAACCTATGCAGCTATAGCACACTTCTCTATGCAATTTCTCTCTATTGTTGTATTGGAGGCTACCAATGAAACCCCACCCGGCCATTCGCAGGCGCGTGGAGAAGCCGCTGGCTTTTGGCATGTTCCTCTTGCTGTTAGTGCTGCTGCTCAGCGCGTGCGGTGGCGATCCACACCTGCAGCAGCAAGCCAGTCAGGATAAAGCCGCGCTGGACAAAGACCTGGCCCATGCCCAGGCTATCGGGGTTCCGGCCAATCTCCTGGCTCCGATCCTTCAGCAAGAACAGCAACTCACCAGCACCCACTCGCCGCTTGGCATTTTTGGCGATCAATCTGTTAATGAGTATTATCAAAACCTGGCTCTACGCTATGCTCAGCTTGATGCTCAGGTCGCCGGTCTGGCCACGCAGGAAACGCAGTTGCTCGACTACCAGGCCTCGCAGGATTTGCAGACCCTCTCGAATGCGCTGGCCGAACGCCAGGCTCAGAAGCTGGCTCCGGTACAAACATTTGCCACCCAGCTCACCAATTATCAGCAGGCGCTGGCCAAAGCTCAGTTGCCTAAAGATTATTTACAGATCAGTTCGCAGGCGCAGGCTTCAACCCAGGCTCTCCATTTAATGGGACCGGCCAACGATGCCCTGCAATCTTTCCACAAAGTCATCAAACAACTGCAAACTTCTCACATCGATGTGACGGCCTTCCAACAGGAAGAACAGAATGATTTGCTGAGCTTTAAGAACGCGAATAAACCAGAGGATTTCATCCAATTGACTGACCTGGTAAATACGCAAATTAATGAGACAACGACGGTTTCCACGGTGGCTATCCCTTATGTCGGGCAGGCCAAACTCAACCAGTTCGCCGCCGATATTCAGTTGATCAAGCAGTACGATGGCGAAAATGTGAGCAAATATGAGACGCGTCTGCAGGCCGATCAGCAAGCGCTGGCCACCGCCAAGACGGTGAGCGATTTCCTGCGCGTTTCAACCCAGATCGACGCGGATATTGCCTCTATCCAGTTTCCTCTGACCAAAGCTCAGGCTAACTATCTGCTCAAACAATTCCATCATGAGGTGACAAGCTGGGGCAATGCTCACAAGTATCACGATAAGTACAACGGGCAGTATTATACCCAGGACTACGAGTACGATCAGCAGGGCATTGGCTCGGATGCCGATTACGCGGTGCAGTCAGCCGAGACGCTTGACGACTACCGTTCGGCTATCGATCTGATCCAGAATGATATGCTTCACTTGCAGATGATGGAGCAAGATTATACCGACTCTACGGCTTACAACAAGCCTCACCAGGCCGATCTGACCCTGATGGCTCACTATGGCATCACCAATGCCAAACAGGTCTTTGTGGTTTCGCTGATCACTCAGTCGATGCGCTATTACCAGAATGGGAAACTGGTGCGCTCGTTCCACATTACCTCCGGTCAGTTCGATAAACCCTCGCTGCCCGGCTTCTGGCAGATCTTTGATCGTGAGTCACCGACCACCTTCAAGTCGAGCGAGCCCAAAGGTTCGGCTTTCTGGTATCCCGACACAAAGATCAACTTCGCGATGGAATACCACTCCGGCGGCTACTTCTTCCACGATAGCTGGTGGCGTGCCGACTACGGCGTGGGCACCAACTATCCGCATTACGATAGCGGCGGCGACGAATCGTTCGCCGGCGACGGTAGCCACGGCTGCATCAATATGGCAGAGAGCGATATCTCCTGGCTCTATCCCAATTCCAGCTACAGCACCCAGGTGATCATGTACTAAACAAGCTGCTTCACAAAACAGAGGGCTGGTGAGCAAG
>DASZXF010000904.1:0-7385 GCA_035546055.1 Ktedonobacteraceae bacterium | reverse complement strand
TATTTTCCAATACCTGAATGGCATCCCTGTGGCGCTGGCCACGCCTTCGATTGTGACCCTGTACGGCGCCAGGCTGCACCTGCACAATGCGCTGGTCATCGGCATTTCGCAATCTGGAGCCGCGCCCGATGTGACGAGCGTGGTCCAGCAGGCGCGCGAGGCAGGCGCGCTGACTGTGAGCATTACCAATGTCGAGGGTTCGGTTCTGGCCAACGCGGCTGAGTACGCGCTTTTCTGCTCGGCTGGACCTGAATTGAGCGTGGCGGCGACGAAGACCTATACGACGACCTGTACGATTCTGGCGCAACTGGCGGCGCATCTGCCGGGCGGCGATGCCCTGTCCGCCCATGTCGCGCGTCTGCCAGAGCTGGTTCAGGCGGCTCTGCGCAGCGAGGGCGAGATTGCAAACGCGGCGCCGCGTTATGCCCATGCCCGCGATTGCGTGGTGCTGGGCCGCGCGTTCAATTACAGTACAGCTCGCGAAACCGCGCTCAAGCTCTCCGAAACGTGCTACCTGGTCGCCACGCCTTTTTCGACCGCCGATTTTCGCCACGGTCCTACCGCGATTATCGAGTATGGCCGCCCGGTCATGCTCTACGCGCCTCCGGGCCGCACGTTGGAGGATAGCTATGAATTGCTGAAGCTGCTCCGTGAGAAAGAGGCCGATACCATCGTGGTTGCCGCTGATCAGCGCTTGCTGGACCTGGCGACGACGCCGATTCGCATCCAGTTGCCGGCGGTGAATGGTACTATCCTCGGCCATGAGGCCAGCGCGCCCATCGATGTCGCGGAGTTGCTCTCGCCCATTCCCTCCATCGTCTACGGCCAGTTTCTGGCGCTGCACCTCTCGATCAGCAAAGGCCTCAATCCAGACAAACCTCGCGGCCTGACCAAAGTAACCAGAACAATCTAACGCGCTTCTATCAGCAGATAATCGAGCCCCAGCCCGTTGTCTCTTCAGCAATGGACAGGGACTCGATCATCTCTTCCACAGATAAAAGGCAACTTTCTCCGCTAGCAGCATCTCCTGCCGAAATTTTAACCCTTTCCAGCGTTACACTCCCGTACTTTCACAGTGCAGGTAACCGCCGTAGCTCAAGTAATCATGCGAGCACACTACGGCGACCGCAGATGCCAGCAGATGTTCTAGCCTTTGCGGCCTGCCTCGTCCATGACAGATCGTCTGACGAGCCAGGAACACCAGCTTTTGCTATGACCAGGAAAGGATCGCACCTATGCAATCAGCGGAAAAGGTCTGTAAACAATGCGGAGCAGCGCTCGCTGCCAATCAGTCTTTTTGCGCGCAATGCGGCGCGCCAGCGGATATGACGCAAAGAGAAGCGCTCACCGCGCCTCCGCCGCCGCCGCCACCTACCGATGAGCAGACGTTCATAAAACAACCCTTTGACAATCCCTACACCTCAAGCGGGCCAGGCTCCGCTGAAACGTATCCGCCAGCGAGCGCTTACCAGTCCCCATGGCAGGCGTATCCGCCACCGCCGCCGCTATCTACAATTGCGCCATCTTCACCACCGTCCTCAGCGCTGCCTGTGCCCCCGCCGCGCAGGCGCAGATCTCGCAGATGGGCATACGCGCTTGTGCTGCTGTTTGTCGTGCTGTCTGGCGGCCTGGCTTATGGGGGCTATATGCTCGCCACCAGGAGCGCCAACCACACTTCAGGTTCTCAGAACACACCTGTCGTCTCCCAGACATCTCCTGCTGGCAATTCCCATGCCTCCGCGACGAGTTCCGGCTCCGGCTCCACGTCCTCAAGTCCCGTGACGGTGAACGCGGCCCTGAACTTCGGCACTATCGATCTGACCATTCTCACCGTACAACAGGCTGGCAGCTTCCCTGACGACCATAACACCACCGGCGAAAAGATTGTGCGGGTGAATTTCAAAGAGGCCAATAATACACGCAGCAGCGCGACTTACGGCTATGGCGATGTCGCGCGCCTGATTACAGGGGACGCGAGCAGCATCGCGCCGGGCAACAGTAAATACAATGTCCCGCCGGTGGCCGGCGCGACGCAGGATAACTGGCTGGATTTCCCCGTCCCGGCAAATACCGAGATCAATAACCTGATCCTGCGCCTGGGATCGCAGAGTCAGGCCCAGATGGACATTCCTTTGCAGGAAAAGGCGGACCTGAGCCAGTATCAGGCCAGAAGCGCAACCTTCAATCTGAGCGTGAAACATGGGCGGGCGACATGGACTCTTACCAAAGCTACCCTGAGCTGGAGCGCGGCCAGAAAGCAGGCGGCGACAGGTATGCGCTACGTGGTGCTAGAAATGCAGGTCGCGGCTTCCGAGAACATCAACTACGGACTCCCCTGGAGTGTGCGCCTGAAGGCCGGGGACTCAACGGTCACGGCAGATCCCGACGGCTCCAGCATTCCAGAATCCCTGCCAGCGGGTGCCAGCACGAAAGCTATCGCGGCCTTCCAGGTTCCAGAGGGTCTGACGGCCTTTACATTCCTGCTTCTGAGCGATGCCGAGACGCCAGAGGCGCACATTGATTTTCAGATCTAGCGCGGTGCCTTCGTTCGCTACATCCTGCTCGGCAGCAGGCGCAACAATGGCAGCGCGCGTTCCACCGGTACAAGATGGTCATAGAAACCGCGCTGCCAGACAATCAGGCCGTTACGGACAATGAAGACACTGACGCCATCGACGGCGAAGGAGCGCGATAGCCAGCGCTGACCGAGCAGGCGCGGGGTGTAGCCGCTGACGGTCCAGGTAATGGCGACTCTTTCGCCCTCGACGAGTTCGCTGGACGGCGTATAGGCGATGGCGCGCACGCTCTGAAAACGCGTGGTAAACCATTGTTCTATCTCCTGCCGCCCCCGGCGGGCGTGCTTCATGCCCGAATCGTTTAGCTCTGCATCTGGCGCGTACAGCGGCACTATCGCGGCGACATTGTGCGCGTTAAACGCGGCAATCCAGGCGCGGGCAATGCCGAGTTCCTGTGGTATTTCTTCTCGCTTCATACTGTGCCTCCTTCCCTGCGCTGCGCGTGCGTCACACGTTCACGCGATAATGCAAAGACAACTCGTCGCCCGGCAATCCGCGAATACCCCAGTTCTGGCGTGGCGTCTCAAAAATAGTAATTTCTAGATCCTGGGGAGCAAGCTGCAATTCTTCCTGCAATTTGTGAAACAACAGGCGCAGCAGTTGCTTTTTTGTTTCTGGCGAACGACCTTCAAACATGCTGATCTCAATGATGGTATACCGCTCGCTGCGATCCGCCGGGAAGAAAAAATCCTCCGCGTCCAGGAGAATAAAGCGATGAAAGCGCTTTTCCGCCGGCAGTTGCAGCGCCTCCATCGCACAGGCATGAACCGTCGCGGAGAATTTCTCGCGCACCGGAGCCAGGTGCTTTCTTAAACCATAGATTTTAATCTGTGCCATAGCTATCCTTTCGCCGCTGCTTTTTCCTGCGATCATACCACAGGCAGGGAATTTCTGCCGAGGCGGGCTGAAAGATGGAAACGCAGGCAGAAATAGGGTATAGTTGTTTTTACAGAGAGAATAACGCCTCTGCCCGCGTACACGCCTCGCGTGCCAGGGGCTTTTTTCAGTCAGGGGGAGCAAGCATGACAATTGTGCAAACGCCGGATACCTATGTCGATGTGACCGCGTTTCAAGATGATGTGGCGTATCTGGAAGGGCTGTTCCGCCGCCGGGTAGTTGGCGATAATGAGCTTCCCTTGATCGATACCGGCCAGGGCGCTCCGCTGGTCTTTGTCCCGATTCTGGAGCACCTGGAATTTGTCTACGCGCGCCAGGTGCGCTTTTTCAGCCAGGAGCGCCGCGTGATTCTCTACCGGCGCCATGAAACGCGCATGCATTTTACCCGCATGGAGCAGCGCGTGGAAGAACTGCGCGAACTGCTCAACCACCTGGAGATTATGAGCGCCGATTTTGTAGCACACGGTGATGGCGCGATGGTGCTGCTGGAGTTTGCCCTGCGCTATCCCCAGCGCTGCCGTAGTCTGACCATCGTGGCTCAGGCGCCTGACTATCGCATCAAGCCTCATCCGTGGATCTGGTTTCTGCATGAGTTGTACCTACGCCTGCCGGTTGAGCGGATTCTGCCGGCTGCTTTTGTCAGGCGCACGGTGGTCAATTACATCGTTTCACGCCAGGAAAATCAGCACACGCGCACGGAAGAAGAGCAGGTGCAGATTCTTCCGCGCGCCTGCATCGAAAGCCAGTTCAGCAAAATCAAGAACTGGCCCGCTGTTTACAAGTTTTCGGTGCTACCGGTTATCCATGGCTTTGATATTCGCAAACGGCTGGCGGAACTGACCATGCCAATTCTACTTATCAACCGCTTTGACGATGTGCTCTCGCCTGAGCACAAAACCCACTGGTTCGCGGAACGCCTGCCCAATTGCGCGGGTTATCATGTGATTCCCGGTGGCGAACGTTTTTTCATGTACTCTGAAGCGACACGCGTCAATCAAATTATGCAGGCTTTTTTAGCGCAATGAACTCTATATCCTCAAGAGAGAGTCATCGTCCCTTTCATAATCCCGTCTACGACCGGAGAAGCGGCGCAGGGACATGTTGAGAAGGCCAGGAGCTTTGCTATGATAAACAGCGAGCAGTCTGCCCCACGCCAGCGGTGCGAACTGGCGCGGGTGAGTCGCGCTGCTCTGAGTGGCGCCCGCGTTTTGACGGATACCTCGTGGGCTGGATGTGGAAAGGTGGTAGCATGAGCGCGATGCCGTATTTCTCGGCAATTATCGTGGGCGCGGGTCCAACCGGCCTGGCTCTCGGTAATCTACTGGGTATGTATGGCCTGGATGTACTGATCGTTGAACGCGAGACTGAACTCTGCTCGGAGGCGCGGGCGATTTCACTGGATGATGAAGGGCTGCGTGTCTGCCAGGCAATGGGCCTGCTCGACGAGGTACAGAGCAACCTGCTCTATGACCTGGAAGTGCATTATCTCTCTGACAAACGCCCTCTGAGCCAGGTGCGAGCGCGCACCTGGCGTTATGGTTTTCCGTTAGTCTCTACTTGCCACCAGCCAACATTTGAAGAAACCCTGCAAGCTGGCCTGCAACGCTTTCCGGGCGTGACGCTCCAGTTCGGACGCAGTCTGGAAAGCTTTGAGCAGAAGCCGCAGAGCGTGGTTGTTTCGCTGCGCGGTCCCGATGGAGAGCTTCACCAGGCCGAATGCGCCTATCTCCTGGGCTGCGACGGCGCGAAAAGCGCGGTGCGGCGGACGCTGGGCCTGTCCCTGCATGGCACAGCCCATCTGCAGCGCTGGCTGGTGATCGATTCGATTGAAGATCCCGATACCTCGACGGCGATCCGCTTTTTTTGCGATCCCAGGCGCCCGGCTGTGACGGTACCCTCGCCGGAGCGCCGCCGCCGCTGGGAGTTTATGCTGCTGCCCGGCGAATCTGAGAAGCATATTGCCCACCCGGAGACGCTTCGCGCCCTGATTCGCCGCGTGGGCGGAGCCGCTTTTCCGCGCATTACCCGCTCGGCGGTTTATACCTTTCATGCCACGGCAGCCCGTACCGTTCAGCAGGGCCGGGTCTTCCTGCTGGGTGACGCGGCCCACCTGATGCCGCCATTCGGGGGTCAGGGCATGAATTGCGGTCTGCGCGATGCCCACAATCTGGCCTGGAAGCTGAACCTGGTTCTGCGGGGAGAGGCAGGGCAGGCGCTCCTGGCGACGTATACGCAGGAGCGCCTGTTTCATACGCGTCAGATGTTGATGTTTTCGCGCTTTCTGGGGAGCATCGTCACGCCCACCGAACCGGCCATCGCTCGCACACGCGATGCGCTTTTTAGCCTGGCTAATTCCATTCCGGCCTTGCGTACCTATCTCAGCCAGGCCGCGATCAAGCCCTCGCCCCGCTATAAGCAGGGCTTTTTTTTGCGCAGCGGCGGACGCGTCAGACAGCCTATGAGCGGACGGATGTTGCCGCAGCCCTTCATCAGCACGCTTGATGGCCCTGGCCGGCGCCTTGACGATCTGCTCGGCCCTGGCTTTGCCCTGCTGCGTCTCAACAGCGCGGAAGCGCAGCCCTTCGCGGAGATCGCCGGCCAGCCTGTCTGGCAACGCCTGGGAACGCGTCTGCTGGCCGTGGGCAGCGAAGTGCGCGCGGCCCTGGCTGCCCGCGACGATCTCTTTGTGCTGGTTCGTCCTGACCGCTATATCTACGCGGCCTTTCCTCCTGCCCAGGCGGCGCTTTTCGCCCGTGCCTGTGAACAGAGCTTGCGAGGATAATCCCATCTATTATCGGCTCTTGCCAGGACTATCAGGGCAGATCGCATTTTTCTGTTGCGCATGAAATGAGGATGAGGTATGATAAAAAATATCGTTCCAGTCACAATCAGAGGGAAAAAGGGGAGCGAAGTTTCATCCATGAGGTGAGAAATGGCACTTGAGGAACTTCAGAATGGTCGCTATCACTATTTGAGGCGGCTCGGCAGCGGGGGCATGGGCGAAGTGTATCTGATGCAGGATATGCGCGTCAATCGCCAGGTAGCGATCAAGGTGTTGCGCACCGAGGGGCCATTCCGCGCCTCCGATGCACCGGGAACCAGTTCGGCGCAATTATTTGAACGTGAGGCGCGAGCTATCGCGGCGCTGGATCATCCAAATATTTTGCCTCTCTACGATTTCGGCGAGGAGGTCCGCGACGGGGATAACATGACGTACATGGTCATGCCCTACTGCGCTGATGGCTCGCTGGAAAGCTGGTTGCACCAGCGCGGCGACAATCTGCTGACCGCTCCGCAGGTAGCTGCGTTGATTGAGCAGGCCGCCGAAGGCTTACAATACGCGCATGAGCATAAAGTCATTCACCTGGATGTGAAGCCCCCCAACTTCCTCATTCGTCGCAACCGCAAAGATCCGCTGCGTCCGACGCTGCTGCTGGCTGATTTCGGCATTGCGCGCAATTTTACGACTATTTCGAGCGCCAGCCGCACCATTCGGGGTACGCCGGCAGCCATGGCCCCCGAACAATGGAGCGGCGAGCCGGTTTTCGCCAGCGACCAGTACGCCCTGGCGGTCATGACCTACGAAATGCTGGTTGGACGCCCGCCCTTTGTTGGTTCGCTGGAACAATTGATGTACCGCCATTTTAGTGTGCAGCCTCAGCCGCCGAGCAGCTTTAATCCTCGTCTGCCCCAGGCTGTGGACGCGGTATTGTTGCGCGCGCTGAGCAAAAAGCCACAGGAGCGCTATTCGACCATCGCGGACTTTGCCAGCGAGCTGGTCGAGGCCGCCAGCCAGCCCTCCGCCTACTCCGAGTCTGACCTGGCCGGATATAGCACGCTGACGATCAGTCCCTCCGAAGCCGAGGCGGGCCTGAGCCGCATGTTGACCCTGACCAGCGGTGAAGAGGTCAC
>DASZXF010000903.1:0-2422 GCA_035546055.1 Ktedonobacteraceae bacterium | reverse complement strand
TCCATGGTGCCGTTGCCATCGTCACGGGCGTTGGTCTCCGCGTTGCCGTAGTCGAAACAGCAGCCGCCGTTGAAGTGCGTGCCGTCGAAGACCGCGTACTCGCCTTCGGGGTTGTCCCCCGTCGCGATGCCATTGGTATTGTCGTTGCGGTATCCGGTGCCAGGTGCCACGTAGACGCCGTAGGCTTTATGCCCGCCGATGGTGATCGGCGCGGCGGTCGCGTTGGCCAGGTTGTCATAGCCGCCCGCAGCCGGACCGTTGAACCCGCCGGGAGGCGCCTGGGTGAGATCGTTGCCACGCCCGGACTGGTCATAGATCCTGGTGATGACGCAGGTTGTGCCAGCACAGAACGAATCTTGCGAAGCTGCGTCGGCATAACCTCCTGCAGTCAGGGGTTTGATGGAGAAGTACGTCCCGTCCGAGGAGCGCCGAACCTGGTACAGATTGCCGTTGTAGGCGCTGTACAGCGCGCGTACCGTGCTGTGGGCTGCCACACAGGGCGTACCACCCGATGCATAGATGTCGCAGGGCAATGATCCTGCCGCCAGCGCTGGCGTTGCTGAAGCGCCAGACAGGCTGGTGAGTACAAACGTACTCGCCACGAGACATATCGCAGTAAAAAGCACCAGTACGGTTCTCCAACTGCGAGCAGAGAGATGTTGAGCGCCTGAGTTCGATGGTTTCACGTCCTTGTTTCCTTTTCACTATCGAGGGCCAATCCTCATCGCCTTTTCCATGCAATGATACACTTAGTATAATTGGGTCATACGTGCAAAGTCAATGCGCATATGGCCAATTATAAAAGGGATGTTCGCGCGTTCAGGCACTATTGACGAGCAATCAAGCTCAAATCGCCAGAATGCCTGCTGTGAATCTGTCGTGAAACTGTCGTATATCTGTCGTGACCTGAAGGTACCAGTGGAGATTTGAGAGAAAGTTTACAGATCTTTGTCTCTTTTTTGGTAGATACGGAGTATGCTTGGATCAGTCAGGGAGAAGCAGAGCGTGTGGAGTTCCATGTGGTGAGCATGATGGGCGATCTGCCCGGCCCGCTTTTCCCGCCGTATGTTTGAGATTGCAAAAAGCGTATAGCATAGCAAAAGCTCTGAGAAAGAGAGGATAGAATGTTCTGGGCCTATCATATGTCGGACTTTCTTTTCGACATGCTTATCAATGTTGCCTGGCTGCTCTTGCTGGGATTGCTGGTGGGAACGCTGCTGCGCTGGCTGATGAGCAGAAACACTGGCTGGGGAATGTCCGCTCCTCGCGGACCCTGGGGCGCGCCTCCGGTCTTTCATCACGGACCCCCTCCGCCGCAGCCACCTTCGGCTTTGCAGATTTTGCAGCAGCGCTATGCGCGCGGTGAGATTGACGCCACGACTTTTGACCAGATGCGCGAGCGCCTGGAAGCGTCCGAGCCGCGCGAACGATAAAGGCCAGAAAATGTCGCCGGGAGCCAGATCAATGGTCTGATCTGGCTCCTGGTCGTTTGTCGCGGCTCCTTTGTCTTTACCCATGGCGCTTGCTGCTTGCTCAGTCCTGTCGGCGCGCAGGGGCGGCTGATGGGTTCTTTTTGAAGACGGTGAGCAACAGTTCTTCGACTTTGCGCACATCCGGGATGCCGCTGAGCTGGTCGAGGACGCGGATCTGGATCGTACCAACGCGCGTGATGCGGAAGCGTCCATAGAAGAGATCGCCCCAGCCATCGCCACTTTCGTGACGTTCGAGCGGACCGAAATCGACGTGGGTGTGCGAGTGGATGACTGGTCCGCGCCTGCCCTGGACGAGCACAATCACACGCCGGTTGGTGATGCCGTACAGGGTCCGCGCAAGCTTACTGGCAATGCTCCAGGGGAAGACGAGAAAGAACAGAGCCAGGAACAGACAATACAGGAAAAGCAGGGAGAGAAGGAGGATCAGAACTGGGAAGATCGAGTCGGTGATGGCGATCAAGGCCAGCTTTAACATGACCACATTGACGAGGAGACAAAGTATGGCCAGGACGCTGTAGAAGCTAACCTGGAGGGGATAGCGCTTGCTGACCGCCCTGTGCCGGGGATCGGGCTGGCCCCACCAGAGCAATTGCTCATCATCTCGTAATTCCCGGGCCAGATTTTGGGGGACGCCTGTCATTTCTATCTGCTTCATCATTGATTTTCTTCCGTCTGCGGCTTCATTTCTGCCGAGATTGTCTGCTCTGCCTGGTTGATCGGTGGGGCTTGCTTGTTGGCCGCTGGCTCAGCCTGCGTGTAGTATTCTGGAGGCGGCGGATATGAGGAGGGGATGGGTTTTGCTTGAGGCACATATGCTAGCGACTGCGGCGGATATTCCTGCGCCTGGGGAGAGTGCCAGGAGGGTTGAGGCGCTCCCTGACTATGCTTGAAGGTACGCAGCAGAATATCCTCAACCATCCAGGCGTTAG
>DASZXF010000902.1:0-12902 GCA_035546055.1 Ktedonobacteraceae bacterium | reverse complement strand
ACGAATGGTCCTGGAAGCCATCTATGATAGCCCCCACGGCAGCTACTTCAAAGCGGAGAGTCACGGCTTTAGATGCGCAAAGTCCTGCCATAGCGCGTTAAAGGACATCCAGGCCCGGTGGTCTGGCGTGACATGGTTCATAGAAGGTGACATCAAAGCCTGCTTTGATGATATTGACCATGAAATACTGATTGATATCCTCAGAAAGAAAATCAAGGATGAGCGATTTCTTTCAATCGTCCGCAGCTTTCTCAAGGCCGGTTATCAAGACCTCGATGGCACCCGAAAGGAATCATTAGCAGGAACACCACAAGGCGGCATAGTTAGCCCCATTCTGGCAAATATCTATCTGCATGAACTAGACGAATATGTTGAGCAATTGCAGAAAGAGCTAGAGAAAGGCGAACTACGCAGACCCAATCCGGCATACCGCAAGTTGCAGAAACGGCGGCAATATCTGGCGAAGACCGGTAAGATCGACACCAGAGAATACCGGGATTTAGGGGTACAAATGCGAAAACTGCCGTCCCTGGACCCACAAGATCCCAATTTTGTTCGTGTCAAATTTGTACGTTACGCTGATGACTGGCTCATTGGCGTAACCGGGCCACATCAGTTAGCTGAGGATATCAAGGAGCGAGTTGGACAATTTCTAAAGTCCAGGTTGAGCCTGACCCTGAGCGCTGAGAAAACCCGTATCACTCACGCCAGAACGGAGGAAGCCGAGTTTCTTGGCTACCGCATTCGGCTAGGGAGGTCCGACAAGGAACCGAAGCAGACGCTTTCAACAAATGCGTCCGGGAAGAACTTCAAACGAAGATCAACCGGGATGCAAATAGTGTTGAAGGCTCCGATGGAAAAGCTGATACAACGGCTACACCAGAAGGGCTTCTGCGACAAGAAAGGCCGCCCGCTGCACAAAGCAGCCTGGATGCAACAGGACGAAGATCAGATAATAGCGCAGTACTCCGCTGTCAACAGGGGATTACAACAGTATTATCGACCCACGGATAACTGGAATGAGATGAGCCGCGTACAATATATCCTGAAGTTTAGCCTGGCCAAAACGCTCGCAGCCAAACGGCAGCGGCCAATGACTCAGGTGATACGAGGGAAAGACATCAGCATCAAGGTCAAACGCGCCAGAGGGCAGGAAAGAACGGTCACGTTCTACAGGAATACGGACTGGTCAGTCCGCAGAGGAGCCTTCACCGACTCCCCCGAAGTCGATCTGGTGCGTATGCATATACGCCTGAGAACGCGATCAAAGCTAGGATGGCCCTGTGTGGTATGTGGTGAAACGCAAGGAATTGCCATGCACCATGTACGGCACGTGAGAAAAGGTCTAACAAGCCGAGGCTCAAAGGGTTTCACGCGGGTAATGGCAATCCTGAACAGAAAGCAAGTACCCGTCTGTACGTCCTGCCACAACAAAATCCACCGAGGAGAGTACGATGGTCTATCACCAAAAGACCTGATGTACGATCCGCGAAAACCGCTACCAGGCGGTCATGGCACCTGAACAACCGAATAAGACAACGCGCCGATAACCGGAACCTCTGTCTGTCGCTGAGCAATCGCCGGGAGCGGACGGTTTCGGAAAAACGCGGAGTTGTATGGACGGTGGGAAACCAATTGTCGCTGGAAGCTACGGTGTAATGCGATATGCTCTACGTCGCCGAGCTAGCTGTACATTCGCCAAAAGGAAACTCACAGTCACAAGCAGGTAGTCCTATGAACCCTCCACTGAGTAGAAGGACAGAACGACAGGCCGCACATACGACGACGCGCAGCGTTGTACGATGTCGGCTGTTATTGTTTATCGTCCTTTTACGGTGGTTTCGGTGGCTCAGACTCGACGCCTTTGGAGAGCCGGATACGCTGAAAGGTGTCCGTCCGGTTCGGAGGGGGGTAGTTGGAAACGTGTCTGACAATAGGTAACGCGCTGGCTACCTACCCTATCGTGGAGGTCACAGATTCGAGTTCTGTACAGCCCACTCTTGAAAAGAGGCAACCCTTGTGAGGATTGCCTCTTTTGATTGTCAGAGAACTCGCTGTCTGGATAGGTGGGGGTGGGAACTATTCTGCGCCGGGCAACGTCATGGGAATAGCTACTTCAAAGGCGGGAAAAGGAGGAAATTACGATGTTGAAACGTCTGGCCCTTCGTATGGCTATTCCTGTGGCTGCACTCGCTCTCTTACTTTTTCAAGCTCCGGCTGCTTTTGCTTGCGGTGGACTGATTGCCCCCGATGGGGATGTGCGCCTGGCTCGCGCTTCGACGCTGATTGCCTGGCATAATGGGGTCGAACACTATTTGACCAGCTTTGCCTATCAGGGCTCGGCCTCTAATGTGGGCTGGATTGTGCCTCTGCCGGCTGTGCCTGATAAGATTGAGGATGGCGGCGCCTGGACTCTGCAACGCCTGGACCGTGAGAGCCATCCCCAGCGCTTCCAGTTTGACGGGCGTGCAGCACAGGCCAGTGCGGCACAGGTGATTGAGCAGGTGCAGATCGAGGCGCTGAATGTGACTATCATTAAGGGCAGCGGTAAGGAAATCGTGGCCTGGGCGGTGAAAAATGGCTTTACGCTGGATGAAGAAACCCACGATCACCTGATGGTTTATGCACAGGGCAGTCCGATCTTTATGGCGGCGAAGTATGATACCCACCTGGCTCAGCAACGTCACCAGTTGCAGGGCGATGGCGTGCCTCTGCTGATTACGATGAAGACATCCCATCCGTGGGTACCGCTGGAGGTGCTGGCGCTGGGCAATCAGCAGGTTGAAGCTGATCTCTACTTCCTGACCGATATGCCTCTCAATACCTCTGACATAAACGCGCATATCGGCCAGTCCGCTGTGGGCAGTACGGTACCGGGCGCGACTGGTCTGCAACTGGCTTTCCAGGAACCAATGAACGATCAGTTGTACCACGATCTCTCCACTGATCGCAATATGAGCTGGGTCTGGCGCAATAGCTGGTTCACGTACCTCAGCCTGGATGCCCCCAGTCCGCAGGTGACCTACGACCTGGATGTTACCAGTCATGGGGTGCTGCACGCCGCGACCTTTGGCACACCTCCTATGGTCGCGGTAGCCCAGGCCAATGCCAATAATCTGCCCGCGTGGGTGCCTACGTTCCCCATGAATACGCCTCAGTGGGCGGGAGGTGTCCTGCTGGCACTCCTGCTGGCTGGCCTGATCTTTTTCCTGGAGAGACGAGTCATGCGTACAGCGCCTAAAACCTCTTAATCCACGCACGAGGTACAAAAACAGGCGGCTTGCCAGAACGCTGCGCGCGTCTGCTGGCAAGTCGCCTGTCTCCTGATACGATCTGTTTACTGGCGCACAGAGAGGACGCGCTGGCCAATGCCTTCGTCGCGGGTGCGATGAACGCCGGCGACTTCGTGAATGCCGCCTTCGGGATAGACCAGGCGCGCTTCGCTGGCGGGTAGCAGACTGGCCACTTCTTTCAGAACAGCATCCAGGAATTGATCTTCGGGCACGGTCCTGATGGCCTTGCCTTTGCGGAAGATGACGCCACGTCCTTTGCCGCCGGCCAGGCCAACGTCGGCGTCACGCGATTCGCCGGGACCGTTGACGACGCAGCCCATGACGGCTACCTGGATGGGCGTCTGCACTTTCGCCAGGCGTTTCTCGACTTCGTTGGCCACACTCACCACGTCGATTTCCACCCGTCCACAGGAGGGACAGGAGACAAAGGTGACGCCGCGATTGCGCAGTTCCAGCGAACGCAGAATCTCGTAAGCCACCGGAATCTCTTCCTCCGGCTCGGCGCTCAGGCTGACGCGAATGGTGTCGCCGATACCCTGCGCGAGCAGCAAACCCAGGCCTACCGCTGACTTGACCGCGCCGGTGACCACAGTACCGGCTTCGGTGATGCCAAGATGGATGGGATAATCCGAACGCTCCGAGAAGCGTGTGTAGGCTTCAACGGCGGTGAGGGGATTAGAGGATTTCAGCGAAACCTTGATTTCGTGGAAATCCAGTTCTTCACACCAGCTAATATATTCCAGGGCTTTTGTGACCATGCGCTCCGCCAGTTGTTCGCGCTCACGACGGCGGGCGGCGGCTGGATCGCTGCGCTCAAGCGTACCATCTTCGCGCAGGCGCACCTGCACGCGTTCCATCTGACCGCGCTGATCAAGGGCGTCAATTGAACCGGAGTTCACGCCAATGCGTATGGCTACCCCGCGCTCTTTGCAGGCCCGCACAATCTCATCCAGAGACTGACGACCATTAATCAGGTTGCCAGGATTGATACGCACACAATCGACGCCCTGGCGAATAGCCTCCAGGGCCAGCGCATGTTTATAATGAATGTCGGCCACCAGAGGAATATGAATCTGGCGCTTGATCTCCCCAATGGCCAGGGCATCTTCCTCTTCGGGCACAGCCACGCGCACCATCTCACACCCGACATCCTCCAGACGATGAATCTGGGCAACTGTGCTCGCTACATCGCGGGTATAGGTGGTGGTCATGGACTGAACCACAATAGGCGCACCCCCGCCAATGGGCAGGGTACCAACATGTATTTGCCGCGTTTTCCGTCGCATACGTTTTGCTAACTGCCTTTCAAATCAGGTTGAACACAAACACTTAACTGCCCCAGTGCATGACATCGCTGACCGTTATCACGACCATCAGGGTCAAAAGGACCGCCATGCCCGCGAGATTGATCATGCCTTCGAGTTCGGGCTTGAGTCGCTTACCGCCACGGAGCAGTTCAATCAGGATCAAGAAAATGCGTCCACCATCCAGCGCGGGAAAGGGCAAAATGTTGACAATCGCCAGGTTGATATTCAGGATCGCGGTCAGGCTCAGCAGCGGCCACCAGCCAAGGGTGGGCACGCTCTGGGCCGTCTCGCCCGCATATTTCACGATGCCCACCGGACCGGAGATCTGTGGAGCGATCTGACCGGTGATCATCTGAAAAATGGTGCTGATAAACTGGCCGGTGACGGTAAATGTCTCCTTTACGCCCTCTACAGGCGCCTGCCAGAAGGGATATTTGATCAGGACCGCATCCGTGGAGGAGCTGATGCCCATCGGCCCCTGCCCAGACGGTGGATGGACACGAGCGTAAATGACGGTCGTGACATCCTGGGTCTGGCCCTGATGACGAATCACGACGGTAATAGGTACCGTCTGATCATGACTGTGCTGCGCGATGATCCTGTTCGTGATATCCTGCACATCAGAAAACTGTTGAACGCTCTGACCATCGACCTTGATAAAGGTGTCACCAGGAAGCAGACCAGCCTTCGCCGAAGGCGAGTTGGCCACCACTGTGCCCACCTTGGGACTGGACACCGGCTGCCCCAGACCAAAGGCGACCATAAAGAGCACCATGGCCAGGATGACGTTCATGGTTACGCCCGCGACCAGCACAATAATGCGCTTGCCGGCGGTTTTGGAGGCAAAACTGCCGGGATCATAGCGCCCCTCTTCATCATACGCCTCGCCATTTTCACCAGGCATACGCACAAAGCCGCCGATGGGCAAAAAGTTCAGCGAATAAATGGTGTGGTGATTCTCAGGACGCTTCAGCGCGGCATTGGGCGCGGCCTGGATCGTACCGCCCGTCGCGCTCTCGCCACCATCGGCGATTTCCGGCGATCTATCGGCATAGGCGTCCTCGGGATTGCGCGGACCACTGAACCAGACCACTTCCCAGCCGCGTCCGCTGCTGCGTTTGCGAAAGCCGACAATACGCGGAGGCAGGCCGAGACCAAATTCTTCAACCCGGATACCTGCCCATTTCGCGGTCAAAAAGTGCCCAAGCTCGTGAATCAGGACACAGAGGCCAAAGACGGGAATAGCTGCCAGTAAGTACCAGTAGTTTGTTAAGGTCATCGGGCCATCCTCCCATAGCTCTGCTCAAACAATGTACGTGTGCGCTGTCTGGCCCAGGCACAGGCTGCCAGAATGGCCTCAAGATCCGGGTTGGCTACCGGCTGATGCTCATTCAGCAGGGTTTCAATCAGCGCGGCAATATCCAGCAGACCAATCTGGCCCGCGCGGAAAAGGTCAACCGCCTCTTCATCAACTCCAACCAGCACACTGGGATACGTTGCGCCGCGCTGTGCGGCCTCAAGAGCCAGGCGAAAACAGGGGAAACGCTCCAGGTCAAGTGCCTCAAAATTGAGGCGGGCCACCTCTGGCCAGCGTAAAGGACGCAGCAGCCCCGTTTCGCTGGTATCCAGGCGCTCAGGATACCCGATGGCCACCAGGATTGGCAGATGCATGGTAGGCAGGCTGGCCTGCATCTTGATGGAGCCATCGACCATCTCGACCATAGAATGGACGATGCTTTCGGGCTGAACTATCACCTCAATTTGCTCATAAGGGATGTCGTAGAGCCAGTGGGCCTCGATGACCTCCAGCCCTTTATTCATAAGGGTCGCCGAGTCAATGGTGATTTTTGGCCCCATGCGCCAGGTGGGATGCGCAAGCGCCTGCTCAACTGTCACATGGCGAAGCTCTTCCAGCGTGGCATGGCGGAACGGGCCACCGGAGGCCGTGATGATCAGACGGCGCACATTGGCCATCTCTTCACCACGCAGACATTGCCAGAGGGCGCTGTGCTCACTATCAACGGGCAGAATGGATACGCCCGCGCGCCGGGCCTCCTCCATCACCAGATGACCACCCATGACCAGGGTCTCTTTATTGGCCAGGGCAATGGTCTTGCCAGCGCGAATCGCGGCCAGCGTGGGAGGCAAACCAACCAGGCCGGAGGTCGCCGCCACCAGTATATCCACCTCATCCAGGGTCGCTACTGCCAGCAAACCTTCCTCACCCAGCAAAACACCCGGCAAGGCCGCGCGGGCGGCCTCGGCTATCTCAGGGGATGCGGCGAAACAGGCGGTCACGGGGACGTTAAATTCACGCGCCTGGCGGGCCAGCAGATCAACATTCTGACGCGCCGCCAGCGCTACTACGCGAAAATGGTCAGGAAAACAGCGCACCACATCCAGCGTCTGCTGGCCAATCGATCCGGTGCTACCTAAGATTGCGATACGTCTGGGAAAACTGGTCATCCTTTATCTCAAGGGCAGGAATGTCCTCTGCCCGTACCTTCTCAAACCAGGACAAACTGACGATTCGTCCCTTCCTGTCAGATTATAGCACGCCTTAACATCTACAATACTCGATCTTATCACCGGGCCAGAGCGCGTCTCGGCCCGAACCATGCCGGCTTTCAGACTCGCCCCAACAATTGCGCAAAAAGAAAAACAATCAGAACGGCGAACAGAATACTATCCAGGCGGTCAAGCATACCCCCATGACCTGGCAGAAACTGTCCGCTGTCCTTGACGTGGGTCTGGCGCTTAATCAGCGATTCCGCCAGATCGCCCAGCACAGCGGCAATGCCCAGGACGACGCCAAAGGGCGCCGCCAGGTACCAGGGAACGCCCATCGGCAGCGTGGTAAACAGCAGGGCAGCGGCCACGGAAAAGATCAGGCCACCAAAGACGCCTTCCCAGGTCTTGCCAGGACTGATCTGCGGCGCCAGTTTATGACGCCCGAAGAAATGCCCGGCAAAGAACGCTCCTGTATCAAAGCCCCAGACGCCAGCAAAGACCATCAAAAGCCACCACAGACCATCTCCCAAACCCAGTTGAGAGCCTCGCAGCAGCAGGAGAAAACTCATCGGCCAGCCGATATAAAAAGCAATCGCCAGGGTCAGCGACCAGTCGAGCAGGGCGCCGTCCAGGCGTTTGCGAAAGAAAAGGGTGGGAAATGAAATGAGGAGAGCCGCACTGATGCCAATTTCGAGCAGGGGCAAACGCTGCTGGGGCAACATCGCGGCCACCAGGAAGACCGCCGCCAGGCCAAAACTCACCACAATCACCGGGCGATACCCCTCGTGAAGCAGCATGACATGCAGTTCATACATAGCCAGCCCGGACGCCAGCGCCGCCACCGCGAAGGCCCACCAGCCCCCCAGCCAGAGCGCGGCCAGGACAACGGGAATGGCCGCTCCGGCAGTCAACAGCCTCAGGCCAACAGAACGCGTCCACTGCCTGTTGGCCTTCTCCCGGTCCTGCTCATCCTTTTGTTTATCTTGCTCGCTTGCCTTTTGCACAATATCCCTGTCCATGTACCAGCAGGTACACTCCGCCCGCACGCTCTGGGAAAGCAACAGAACGCCTCGCCTCCTGCCCGTTCCACGTCCTTCCTTTCCCGGGGCGAAACACAGCAGTTACTATTTCCGCTCACGCGGTCCTGCCCCTGGCAGTTTGTCAAACTCCATCCGAAAGGTGCGCCGCCTGCGGCGGTGAAAGAGCCAGAGGGTAAATGGGGGACACCCCATACCCCGGCAAAGGGCGACTACCGCCCTCTGCACTCCCGCTTTTCTCACCTTTCCCTTAACTTTGACCGACTGCTATGAGGCAGACAGCTTGCCAAAGCGGCGCTGCCGCTGTTTGTAGCTCTCCAGCGCGGCCAGCAAATCTTCCCGGCCAAAGTCCGGCCAGAGAGTTGGGGTCGCATAATATTCACTATACGCCGACTGCCAAAGCAGAAAATTGCTCACGCGCATCTCGCCTGCCGTGCGCACCACCAGATCAGGATCAGGCAGATCGCGCGTATAGAGATACGAACTGATGAGCTCCTCGGTGATAGAAGCAGGATCGCGGCCATCGGCGACAATCTGGCGCACGGCGTCGACCAGCTCGGCCCGGCCACCATAATTAAAGCAGACATTGACCGCGATAGTCGTGTTGTTTTTGGTCAGTTCCACCATCTCGCGGATGGCATCCTGAATGTCGCTCGGCAAACCAGCCAGGCGGCCAAGGTGACGCAGGCGCACCCCCTTGCTGTGAAGCCTCTCCAGATCTGAGCGCACGGTCTCCCACAGGAGACGCATCAAGCCTTCCACTTCAGCTTTCGGGCGCTCCCAGTTTTCCGTTGAAAACGCGTAGACACTCAACATCTCGATATGCTCATCAGAAGCGCATTCCACCACACGCCGCAGAGCGGCCACACCCGCCGAATGCCCCGCCAGGCGAGGCAGATGGCGCCTGTTCGCCCAGCGCCCATTGCCATCCATGATAATGGCCATATGGCGCACCGGCGGCGGTTCAGGAGCGCTCAACGGCTGAGGAGCGGCTTGCGACCCGGCAACGGTTTGCGACTGCGTTTTTTCTTTCCCCTGCAATGAAGAGAAAAGCCCTTGTAACCTGGACAAATCAGACCTCCAGAATCTCCTGTTCCTTGGATTTGCCGATCTTATCCATCTCATCGATAAAACGATCAGTGAGCTTCTGCAAACGATCAGTACTGCGCTTCAGCTCGTCCTCGGAAATCTCTTTCTTCTTCTCACGATCTCGCAATTTGTCGTGAGCATCACGACGCACATTGCGAATGGCCACCTTATGCTCATCCAATTTCTTGTGGACGGTCTTGACCATATCCCGGCGGCGCTCCTCGTTCAACGGGGGAATCGCAAGGCGGATTACCTGACCGTCGTTGCTGGGGTTGATGCCCAGGTCGGACTTCTGAATCGCCTTCTCGATGTCCGCCAGCTGCTTGCGGTCCCACGGCTGGATAACCAGCAGACGTGCCTCCGGCACAGAAATTGTAGCGACCTGGCTGATTGGCGTCGGTGTGCCATAGTAATCGACGGTGATGCGGTCAACCAGCGCGGAACTGGCCCGACCTGTGCGAATAGCAGTGAGATCCTGTTTCAAAGCCTCAATCGCTTTTTGCATACGTCGCTCGGCATCCCCAAAAAGATCATCTACCATAGTTCTGCTCCCTTTACAGGGCGCGCCCAACGCGCCCCGGTCTCTGAAATACATGCCGCAATCCGCTCACGAAACGAGATTGCCGGCACGCGTCAACGACTCGCACTCCACTCTGGTTCTTCGATTTCATGGACAAGCGTACCATATTTCTGGCCACGCACAATAGCTTCCAGGGCACCTGTATCGTAGAGGTTGAAGACTACGATGGGCAGGTGATTATCCTTGCAAAGCGAAAGCGCGGTGCTATCCATCACTTTCAAACCCATATTCAGCGCCCGCATGTAGCTCAATTCATCGAACTTTTGGGCCTGTGGATTACGCACGGGATCATCCGTATAGACGCCATCTACCTTGGTTGCTTTGAGCAAGACCTGAGCATTGAGTTCAACAGCACGCAGGGCCGCTGCGGTGTCAGTGGTGAAGAAGGGGTTGCCGCTGCCAGCCGCGAGAATGATCGCGCGACCTTTCTCCAGATGGCGCAGAGCACGCCGACGAATAAATGGCTCGGCGACCGGTGGCATTTCAATCGCGGTCTGAACTCGCGTCACCATGCCCAACTTCTCCATGGCATCCTGCATGACCAGCGAGTTCATGACGGTGGCGAGCATGCCGACGTAATCGGCGGTCCCACGATCAATGCCTGTGGCGGCTGCGTCTGCGCCGCGCCAGATATTGCCGCCGCCGACAACTATCGCCACCTCAACGCCCAGATCATAGACTCGCTTGATTTCAGCGGAGATACGCCGAACGGTGTCCGCGTCAATGCCTGAGCCGTTGCGCGGACTGAGCGCCTCTCCGCTCAATTTGAGCAAAATGCGCTGATATTTGAGAGATGATGTCTCTTGCGACATAATCAGTACACTCCCATGCGTAAGAATGATGTTCCACACCTCTTCAAGCGGCTTCGTGTGTGCCACAGCGCAGACAAGCGCCGCCCCACACACGAAAACCCGCCAGGTGAAGCTGTGGGGATGTTATTCGCCCAGCGCGAAACGGCTGAAGCGCCGCACGATGATGTTCTCACCGGTCTCGGCAATAACCTTACGCACCAGCTCCCCAATCGTTACAGCCTCGTCTTTGATGAAAGGCTGCATCAGCAGAACCTGCTCCCCGAAGACCTTTTTGAGTTTACCGTTGATGACCTCTTCGCGTCTGGCTTCCGGCACACGCGCCATTGACGCGTCTTCCAGAATTTTCGCGCGCTCGGCGTCCACAACTTCCGCAGGAACATCCTCGAAGTTGATGTACTTTGGCGCGACGCCAGCGATCTGCAAGGCCAGATCACGGGCGAGAGCCTGGAAGCTTTCGCTGCGAGCCACGAAATCGGTGCTACAGTTCAGCTCCAGCAGAACACCCACACTGTTATTATGGTGAACATACGAGAAAATGCCTCCCTGCTTGGTCTCACGACCGGCGGCGATCATCTTCTCGGCCTTGCGTGCGCTCCTGGCGTCGAGGATTTTGACGGCCTCGCTCCAGCTGCTGGCCTCGGTCAGGGCGTTCTTACAATCGGCGAAGGTTGCGTTGGTCTCGTCACGCAGTTTTTTCACGTCTGCGGCAGTATACTCCATGGTCTGTATCTCCTCAATACTCACTGTGTATGATACTCAGCCTCCGGCAGAATGTACATCGTCTCTGACCATCAAAAGCCGGTCCTGAGTGCTTGACAAAATGCTTTTCATATGTTGCGAACCCTGCGGAGGTGTTCGCGGTCCAGATGGCGGCGCGGCAAAGGCGAAAGGTTACGCGTCCTCCCCAACCAGCACGTTCCGATGAAGGAAGCGCCAGCCTTTGTGCCCGGTGTGCCTGACGCCCGTATTGCGAGTGGCTCTCCACTCCGGTGGCAAATTGGCATGATGAAGCGGGAGAAAGGGCCAGAAAGAAGCCCGCTCTCCCGCCTTTCGATCAGGCTGTGTAGTTAGTGAGCGTCCTGGGTAGCCAGTTCCGGCTCGGCGCTCTCTGTGCTCTCAGCCGAAGCCTCAGCAGGGGCAGGAGCGGGAACTTCCTCGGCAGGAGCGGCGCTGGTGAGTTCTGGAACTTCAACAGTGCCCTCGCCCCCTTCTGGCTGCTCCTCGTCTTTATGCTGAGCCTCAAGCTGGCGGCGTCCCTCGATGACGGCATCGGCGATCTTGGCGCAGAGCAGGCGCACGGCGCGAATGGCGTCGTCGTTGGCCGGGATGGGATAATCCATCTCATCGGGATCGCAGTTGGTGTCGGCCAGGGCCACAACCGGAATCTCCAGGCGACGGGCCTCCAGCACGGCGGTGCGCTCTTTGCGCGTGTCAACGATAAAGATGGCGGACGGCAGGCGGCGCATGTCTTTAATACCGCCCAGGGTGCGCTCCAGACGATTCATGTCGTCCTGCAAGCGCTGCACTTCTTTCTTGGGCAGCCGCTCAAAGTCGCCGCGATCTCGCCGCGCCTCCAGGTCACGCAGGTAACGAATACGCGATTGAATGGTCTGGAAGTTGGTCAACATGCCGCCCAGCCAGCGCTGATTGACATAGTACATCCCACAGCGCCTGGCCTCTTCGGCCACGGCCTCCTGGGCCTGCTTTTTGGTGCCGACAAAGAGAATAGTGCCTCCCTCGGCAGCCAGTTGCTCAATAAACTTGTACGCATCGTTGAGGCGCGTGACTGTCTGCTGGAGATCGATGATGTGAATGCCGTTGCGGTCCATAAAAATGAACTGCTGCATCTTCGGATTCCAACGGCGCGTCTGATGTCCAAAGTGGACGCCAGCTTCAAGAAGCTGTTTCATTGAAATGATGTTTGCCAAAAGAACCTCCCTTTGGTCCTCCGCTTCTGTCCTATCGGCGCAAGGGTACCCAACGGCCAGAGGCGCAGCCAGTCCGCAAACCCCTCATCAACATGCACATGATCGCTACCACACCCGCCTGGCCTGTCACTACCATCGGTAAGGTCTTCAGCATTTGCAAGAGAGGAGATCTGTGTCCATCCTGGCTACACGGTCTATGAACTCGGTGAACGGTTACAATACCAGGGCATACACCGATCCAGAAGCGTGTGTATTTCTTTTCCTTACGGATGCTTCTCCGCTAAGTTGCAAGTATAGCACAGTGCTCCCCAGGACGCAACAAAAATGAGAAGAAAGCATGATGCC
>DASZXF010000901.1:0-2119 GCA_035546055.1 Ktedonobacteraceae bacterium | reverse complement strand
ATTGCCGGCTTCGATGCGCATCTCCCACGAGACCTGATTCAGGTCGCGATTGTTGAGGACCAGGAAGATCAGGCGCGGATCGCTCCACTTGTGCCAGTATTTAGCGACGGTGATGAGTTCGTTCAGCCCGTTCATCTGCATAGCGCCGTCGCCGGTACAGCAGATCGGCACGCGGTCAGGGTAGGCGAACTTGGCGGCGATGGCGTAGGGGACCGCCGCGCCCATGGTGGCCAGGCCGCCGGAGAGCGAACCCATCATGCCGGGCTTCATGCGCAGAATACGGCCATACCAGTTGGCCGTGGTGCCGGCATCTGCGCTGAGAATGACGTTGGAGGGCAGCAGGCGCGACAATTCCAGGAAGACGCGCTCAGGATTGAGCGGTTTGGCGTCGATCATGGCCCGTTCCTCGACCAGCTTCCACCACGCCTGCACATTTTTCTCGATTTTCTCGCGCCACGAGCGGTCTGTTTTGCGCTGGAGCAGCGGCATGAGCGCCCGCAAGGTTTGCGCGCTATCCCCGACCAGGTTGACCTCCATGGGATAGCGCAGGCTGAGCATCCGGCCATCGATATCGATCTGCACGCCGCGCGCCTGGCCTTCTTTGGGCAGGAACTCGCCATAGGGGAAGCTGGAACCAACCATCAGGAGGGTGTCGCAGTCCATCATCATATCCCAGCTCGGTTTGGTGCCCAGCAGACCAATGCAGCCGGTCACAAAGGGCAGTTCGTCGGAAAGGGCGGTCTTGCCCAGCAGAGCCTTGGCCACGCCACAGCCCAGCAGATCCGCGACTTCGGTGACTTCCTGAGAGGCGTGCATGGCGCCGGCGCCGATCAGCATGGCGACCTTCTTGCCTTCATTGAGAAGATTGGCCGCGCGCTGCAAATCTCTGGCCATGGGGATCACCGCCGGGGCGGTCCACCCGATGCCGGTGTGAACGGTGTTGTGGGCGTGCGGAGGCCGCTCCATCTTCAATTCCTGCACGTCCTTGGGCAGAATGACGCAGGTGACTGAGCGCTCGGCCTGGGCAATACGCATGGCGCGGTCGATCAACTGGCGCGTCTGCATGGGATCAGAGGCCATATAAACATACTCGTTGGCGACATCCTTGAACAGCGAGAGCAGATCAACCTCCTGCTGATAATTGCCGCCAATCGCCGGACGAGCCGCCTGGCCGACAATCGCCACCACCGGCTGGTGGTCCATCTTGGCGTCGTACAGACCATTCAACAGGTGAATCGCGCCCGGCCCGGAGGTCGCCAGACACACGCCGACCTCGCCCGTAAACTTGGCGTGGGCCGTGGCCATAAAGGCCGCCATCTCTTCATGGCGCACCTGTACAAACTCAAACAAATCCTGGTGCCGCTCCAGGGCGCCAAGCATACCGTTAATGCCGTCGCCCGGATAGCCATAAATGCGCTTCACGCCCCAGGCCGACAGGCGTTGCAGAATAAAATCGCTGACAGTTTCACTCATTTCCGCACTTCCTTTTTAGCGTTCAATCGCTCCTGGCGAGCAGACAGGTTTATCACAGCCGTGGATAGGATCAGTACACCCCTGGTACGTTCTGGAGAAGAAAAACGATACTCAGGCATAAGCGGGCCATGATTGTTTTTGAGCTTATAAACGACACGTTTTTTGCAGGTCAATCGTACTGGAGGAAGAACTGAGAAGAAAGGCAGGACAATAGATGAGTGAAGATCAGGATGTACACGAAGAAACAACGGGAATGGTCGGCAAGCTAGGGCCGCTGGAGATCGACTGGCCGCGCACCATAGGGTATTACGGAGGCGTCGGTCTGGCCCTGACCTTTGAACTTGTCGAGCCGCCGCTGGCCCTGTTTATCGCGGCCATCCCGCTGCTCAAGCTGCTCAATCGGCCCGATTTTTCCCGACCGGCGCGCTTCGTGGGCCAGTTGCTCGAAGGAGCAGCCAGGCCGGTCGGCGGCAGCGCCGAGTCAACCATCCAGCTCACCGGCAAGGTCGGACGCCCGACCCTGCGTCCCCGCGTTCATCGTCCCTCAATGCTGGCCGAAGCCCGCCAGATCGCGAACGGTCTGCGCGGCGGTAGCGCGAGGTAAAAGAGAGATGAGCGGGGCTTCCGCTCATCTCTACCATGATGG
>DASZXF010000900.1:0-12949 GCA_035546055.1 Ktedonobacteraceae bacterium | reverse complement strand
GATGACGATGCCCACAATATCTCCATCACGCTCTCAGCACGCTATCTGAATAACAATCTTTTTATCATCGCGCGGGCCAATCATGATGATGCGGAAGCCAAATTGAGGCGCGCAGGCGCGGATCGCGTGCTGGGACTCTACGCCCTTGGCGGGCATCACATGGCCAATCTGGCTTTTCAACCGGGCGTCATTGAACTCTTTGAGGTCATTACACAGGCGGAAAACAGAGAACTCGCTGTCCGTGAGATACATCTGGAGCGAACGTCTCCTCTCATTGGCAAAGCCGTTGTTGAGGCGCAAACGCTCCTTGACCATGATCTGACCATTGTGGCTCTCAAGAAGCATCATGGTCTGCTGATAAGTCCTCGGCGCGATACCGTGATTGAAGACGGCGACACCATCATTGTCGTTGGCATTCCTTCGTTTGAAGTTTGAATGAATGAATGAGGGATTGAGAGGTTTTGCGGGCAGCAAAAAAGCCGGTGATGGGATTCGAACCCGCGACCCATCGCTTACGAAGCGATTGCTCTACCACTGAGCTACACCGGCCTGTCAGTTTTGTTCTTGATTGCTGACGGAGATGATTATACCTGTTATGACGCCTGCTGTCAAGCACTTTTTAGCGCATATCAAATGGTACTTTTTCACAAATTCACTGTGAAGTAGGACACATTTCTCCCTGTTGCTTGGGAGCAGAAAGAGGCGCCAGAGGGCTGAAGATGGGCGACTTCTGGGGCTTTTCCGGTTGGATGGAGGAAAAAGGGCAAAGGAAAGAAGGAGCATGGATTTGGCGCGAGCCTCTCTGTCACTCTGGCAAACTCGACAACGTGTAAGAGATATGGTAAGATAGGTGCCAACATGCGGAGATTTGCCTCATCAAGCTCTCGCAGCGACCGGTTGTAGGACCACGGCGGTGTAGATAAAGAGGGTTGAGGGAAGAGTCTGGAGGCGCGGTGCTATACGGAAGCGGTTTGACATGCGAGAGATCCGCCTCTTTCAGCTTGCGCGGGCAGGTTGGAGAGGGCGGACGCGATAGTTCCTCTTGTTTCTCTGCATCTAGAGAGAATACATGCGTACTCTGTTACTGGCGACGACGAACGAGCATAAGCTGGACGAATTTCGGACAATCTTGCGGGATTTGCCGTTTACACTGCTTTCCCTGCGCGATGTCCAGATCGATATGGATGTTGAAGAGACTGGCACGACGTTTGCGGAGAATGCCATTCTCAAGGCTCGGGCGTATGCTCAGACCGCGAATATGCTGGCCCTGGCCGACGATTCCGGCCTTGAAATTGATGCCCTGGGAGGCGCGCCCGGCGTTTATTCCGCGCGCTTTGCCGGGTACGAGACGCCTTATACAGAGCGTTTCCGGCTCATTTTCGAGCGTTTGCAAGATGTACCGCCAGCCGAGCGCACGGCCCGTTTCCGGTGTGCGATTGCCCTGGCCGAACCATCGGGCTTTGTGCGCGTGGTCGAGGGCACCATTGAGGGCGTGATCGCCGACAGCGCACGCGGCGAGCATGGTTTTGGTTACGACCCTATTTTTCTGGTCCCTGAGTCCGGCCTGACGACAGCGGAGATGTCCCCGGCGGAGAAGAACCGCCTCAGCCACCGTGGGCGAGCTGCTGAGGCTGCCCGCCAATTGCTGGAAAGCTGGCCTGCCCGTTAATGCTGGTCGGCATGGTCATGTAGAAGAGAAACGCAAGGAACATTTATGGGTAAACAGCCACCTATTCGAGTTGCTCTCGACCTTGAAACCACGGGTTTACATGTTGAACAGGATGCCATCCTGGAGGTCGCGGCTGTGAAGTTTCAAGGTCCGACGATCATCGCGAAGATGGAGACGCTTATTTCCCCTGGTCGCTCGATTCCTTATCGCGTGCAACGCCTGACGGGTATTACGCCTGATAAGATCGCCGGCGCTCCTCGCTTTGAGACGATTGCCAGGGAGCTCCAGGAGTTTATCGGTAATTACCCGATTGTGGGCCATAGTATTCCCTTTGACGCCGGTTTTCTGCGCCGGCGCGGTCTCGCTCAGCATAATCCTCTGGTAGATACGTTTGAGCTGGCGAGCGTGCTCCTGCCTTCGCTCAGCAGCTATAACCTGGGATATGTGGCTCAGAGTCTTGGTCTGCCCATCCTGCCGGGGCGCCACCGGGCCATGGTGGATACCCTGCTGGCTATGGATGTGTTTCTGGCCCTGTACGCGCGTTTACAGCAGGTGGACCTGGCGATTTTACAAGACCTGGCTCACCTGGATGCCCCGCGTTCCTGGCCGCTGCTGGGCTTTTTTCGCCAGGAACTGCGCGAGCGCTCGCAGGAGGAGAACGCGTTCGCTGGCTCGCTGCACCGGGGAAGTCTGGGTGATCGCTTTGCTGCTCAGCTTGGCATGGACCCGCGTGTGCTTTCCTTTGCCTTAAATCGCGCGGATGATGCGCCGCCACCGCCCGCTCTGCCTGTCCTATCGGACGAGAGTTCTCCAGTGCTGAATGCCGCTGAATTGCCCCGGGTGGACTCGACGCAGGAACTGGAAACGCTGGTGGAGGTTATTCAGGAGGAGGCCACCGAGCCACCTGTCCAGGCGGAACAGATCGAGGCCGAGCGCGCGCCGGAGCGGCAGGAAGATGCCGCGCGCAAGCATGTTGGCTATCGTACGGCTTACGAGGCGCTTCAGCAGGCTCTGGGAGAGCGAACCTCGCTTCTGATGGAAGTTACCGTGGGCGCGAATGACTACACGCCGGCGCTTTTGCCGGCTCTCGAATGGCTCTGCGCGGCCCGGAAAGATCCAGCGCTCGCTTCTCCTCCTCGTTTGCTCATCGCCTGCGCCAGTCCCCAGGTGGCGCGTCGCCTGGTTGATGAGGTATTGCCCCGTCTCCAGTATTCTCTGCACAGCCAGTTGCCGGTGGCTTACCTGGCCGAACACGGCGGCTATCTGTGTACGCATCGCTGGTTCGGCTCCGCGCTCCGGCGCACCAGCGGCGAGCTTTCGGCGGAGCAGGCGCGCGGGATGGCCAAGCTGGCTCTGTGGGCCTACCAGACGCGCACGGGGGAGCGTAGCGAACTGACCCTGCTGCCCCAGGAGGTCACAGCCTGGGAACGCATTTCGTCGGGAGTTGAGTATGTACCCCTGGCCGATGGTCGCGATGAGACGCCCTCTGAGCGCTGTCTGTACCGGCGCAAGGGCTATTGTTTTGTGCGCCAGGCCGAAGAGAGGGCAAAGGCCGCCGCGATTGTCGTGACCACACATGCCGGGCTGCTGGACGACCTGGCCTCCGGGCATTCTTTGTTGCGCGGTATTGACCGGCGCCTGGTGCTGGACGCGGATCTGTTGGAGGATGAAATTGCCCGCTGGAGCAGTGTAGACCTGGCTCATCCGCGCCTGCTGGCCTTGCTGAATACGATTGGCGCCGAACTGCCGGATGGGCGCTATCAGGGCTTGCTGGCGCTGGCCGCGCCCTCGTTGCGTGAAAATGGTCCTGGCGGCCTGTCCTCCACACCGACTATCGCGAAGAATGAACTGGATACGCGGCTGCTCAACTGGTTTCAGACTTTGCGCCAGGCTCGAACCGCGATCAACGCGCTGTTCCAGGCACTGGGACAGTTATTGTTGGAGGGCGTGAACGGGGGCAATGGTCGCGATAAAGGCAAGCACGAATCCGCTGGCCGGACCTCCGCGCCTCGTGGCAATGAACGCGTAGATCAGCCTTTGCGCCTGACCGCTCAGACGCGCAATAGTCCCGCCTGGCTGGAGGTTGAGCAGCGCTGGCAGCAGGCCGCGCAGCGCTTGCAGGCAGTGATCGATTTACTTAAAGAGGCGGAAAAAAGTATCGCCAGGGGCCGTTCCGGGCGCAATCGCCTGGACCCTGGGAGCAGCGAAGATCAATCGCTGGCCTGGGAACTGGCCGCGCTGGCTCATCGTCTGCTGGCTCTCAAACGCCTGGGGCAGCAGGCCTTGAGAACGTCAGCGCCTTCTGGTGGTGAAAAAGAACTGGCCCAGGTTTACTGGCTGCGCATGGCTCCCACGCCACCGCCGCAGGCGCAACAGCGTCAGAGCGAACCCGCCTCTCAGGCGCTCCAGCAGGCCGAGGCCTCGCCTGTGCTCTACGCCCAGGTCATTCAGACAGCGGATCTCTTCAAGCAGCATGTGTTGCCCGCCGGAGTCAGCGCGATCCTGGTTGGAGTTGCCCTGGCAGTGGAACATCACTTCTCTTTTTATCGTACCCGCTGCGGACTGGAGGCGGATACCTGTCCGGCCCTTTCCGTCGTCACCGAGCACCACGAGCAGACCTTGCTCTACATGCCGAACGATGTGCCAGAGCCGAACATGCCACAATATCAGCGCCACCTGGACGAAACCATTATTCAGCTCGCCACCGCACTCGACGGGCAGCTCGTGGCCCTTTTTACCTCGCACGCGGCTCTGCGCAGCTCGTATGCCGCCGTCAAACAAACGCTGGAAACCCATGGTATCCTGGTGCTGGGGCATGGCATTGATGGCTCACCGCGCCAGCTCTGGCAGATGTTCCACGATCAGGAGCGCGTAGTCTTGCTGGGAACCGGCGCCTTCTGGGATGGCGCCGACGAGGTTGAGCGCTCGCCCGCCTGTGTCCTGATCTCCCGCCTGCCCATGCCGGTTCTCAACGATCCACCCATGGCCGCGCGCACCGAACAATATTCCGATCAGCTTCATCAGGTGACGGTGCCCATGGCCGCGCTCCGTATGCGCCGCGCGCTCAATCGCCTGGCCTGGAGCCACGAGAAGCGCAACGCGGTCGTCATTTTTGATCGGCGTGTCGTCTCCAAAGAATATGGGGCCACCATTCTCCACAGCCTGCCCCATTGCTCTCAGCGCCAGGGCGCGGTTTCGCACATGCCAGAACTGGTCCTCGATTGGCTGACGGCCAGCGGCTCCTGGGAATAAACGCGGCGCGATCCTGGCTCTTTGCTCTGCGCGCGCATGGCTCTTGACGTAAGGCGCCTGTGTATTGCATGCTTGCAATGATCAGATGTGCTAACCCGTCAATGGTTTGCTTGAAAGGATATACCATGTCGCTCAAATCGCCCTCATCTCCTTCTTTACGCGTTGTTTACGGCTCCTGCCCCCATGATTGTCCCGATTGTTGCGCGCTGGAAACGCAGGTAGATGAAGAGGGGCGCGCGGTGAGTGTGCGTGGACGCGCGGACCACCCGGTCACGCGCGGCTGGCTGTGCGCCAAGGTCAATCGTTATCTGGAGCGTGTCTATCATCCTGAGCGCCTGCTCTATCCCCAGCGCCGGGTTGGTGCCAGGGGCAGCGGCGAATTTGTGCGCATTTCCTGGGAAGAGGCACTGGCGGAGATTGCCGGACGCTGGCGCGACATCGTCGCCAGACACGGCGCCCAGGCCATTTTGCCCTACAGCTACGCTGGCACGCTCGGCCTGGTCCAGGGAGCGGTCACGGATACGCGCCTCTGGAATCGCCTGGGAGCCAGGCGCCTGGAGCGCACCATCTGCGGAGCCGCCGCCGAGGAAGCGGTCATCCTGACCGTCGGGGGCCGCCTGGCGCCGCCGCCACAGACCGTCACGCAGAGCAAGCTCATCCTGATCTGGGGGAGCAATCCGGCCAGCACAGCGCCACACCTCATGCCTTTTCTGCGTGAAGCTCAGCGCAACGGCAGCAAGGTCATCGTCATTGATCCCATTCGCACCCTGACCGCTCGCTCGGCCAATCAGCATATTCAGCCGTTTCCTGGCACCGACGCCGCGCTGGCCCTGGGTATGATGCATGTCATGGTCAGCGAGGGCTTGCATCAGCCTGCATGGCTGGCCGAGCATACAATCGGCTGGGAGGCTTTGCGGGAGCGCGTGCTGGAATTTCCGCCCGCCCGCGCCGCGCGGATTACCGGTCTGGATGAGGAGACAATTGTTGAGTTGGCGCGGACCTATGCCACCACTACCCCGGCGCTGCTGCGCGTCACCGATGGCATTAATCGCCACAGCAACGGCGGACAGACTGTGCGCACGCTGCTCTGCCTGCCCGCGCTGGCAGGTCAGTATGGTCTGCCGGGTGGTGGACTGATGTACAGCACCAGCGATTGGCTGCGCTGGAATCGCGAAGCGCTGGCGCGTGAGCATGACCCGGCCTGTCCGCCCGCGCCGTCTGCCATCAACATGAATCGCCTGGGGGCCGCGCTGACCGGCGAGGCTGATCCGCCGATACACGCGCTTTTTGTCTACAACGCTAATCCAGTTGCCTCCTCGCCCAATGCTGGCAAGATCGTCCAGGGATTGCAGCGTGACGATCTCTTTACCGTCGTGCATGATCTCTTTTTGACAGATACCGCGCGCTATGCCGATATTCTCCTGCCGGCCACCAGTCAACTTGAGCAGGCCGACCTGCACAAGCCCTACGGTCAGCTTACCCTGCAATACAATATGCCGGCCATCGCCCCGCAGGGAGAGGCGCGGAGCAACTGGGATGTCATGCGCGCCCTGGCCGGTGCCCTGGGCTTCGAGGAGCCGTGGCTGCATGAAGATGTCGATAGCGTCATTCGCGGCGTGCTGGCGGCCACCGCGCCGGACGCACCCGCCCTGGAAGGTATCACCTTTGAGTGCTTGCAGCGAGAAGGCGCGATTGAACTGACCATCCCTGCCGAGCGCAGAACGCCGTTCGCCGATGGCGTCTTCGGCACGCCCTCTGGCAAGGTCGAACTGTACTCAGAGCAGGCGCTGGCCCGTGGATATGATCCCCTGCCCAACTGGGTGCCAGAGGCAGAGGCGCGCACCGGCCTGGACCAGGAGCCACGGCCCGGCGATCCGCTCCCCCTGCTGAGTCCGGCGGCGCACCATTTCGTCAGTTCGAGTTTTGGCAACGTCGCAACCCTGCGCACCAAAGAGGGGCAGCCCATCCTGCGCATTCATCCCCGTGACGCGCAAGAGCGCCAGATTCGCAGCGGCCAGTGGGTAAAAGTCAGCAACGAGCGCGGCTGGTGCCGGCTTATGGCGGAAGTGACGGAAGATGTCCGTCCCGGTGTGCTGGCCACCACCAGCGTCTGGTGGCCGACTTTCAGTCCCGATCATCAGAACGTCAACGCCACTACCTCCGACCGTCTGGCCGATTTTGGCGGTGGCAGCACTTTTTACACCAATCTGGTTCAGGTTGAAATATGTCCGCAGGAAAGTGGACAGAACGTGTTATAATGGCGATCATAGATTTCTGTTCTCTCAGGCCGTCATTTTGAAGTCAGGCTGGCCAGTGAAAGGTAATGAACTGGCCGCCCTGTGTGTTTCTTTATTTTGCCCGCTTTCGCTGTAGAGAAATGAGGCAACCCGCGTGGAGCGACAGCGCACCAGCGGCGACGATCCAGAAGCCGGTGGTCAAGTAAGAAGGGAATATGAGGATAGCCCGGCATATCTCCGCGATATCTTGCGTCATCTCGTGGAGATAGGGGCTTCCTTGCGTTTACAAATGGATACAGAAACTCTCTTGAAGCGGATCGTCACGACCTCCTGCCAGGCCTTGCGCTTCCGTTATGCCGCCATTTATCTTGATGATGGCGCGGGCTATTTTCGGGTGGCATCCACCTGTGGCGTTGATGCTGCCGAAGAAGCCTATTTGCGCGCCCATCCCTTACCCGGCCATGTCGTCGCGCGGGCCGTGGACGAATGCTACCGAGTCAGCGACTCGTACTTCCTGCCAGCGGAGGCGCCGATCTGGCAGGACGAGAGCTTTGCCAGCTATTTTAGCGTACACCATCTCGCCACAGACAGCGCCACTCCTCCCGTGTCCAGGTCGTTCGAGGCCAACGAATGGCGCGACGAAGATCTGATGCTCGTGCCCCTGCTCAGCGGAGATGGGCACTTGCTTGGTTTTCTCACGCCAGACTTTCCCTTGAGCGGCCAGCGACCTACCCAGGAACTGATGGGACTGTTTGAACTCTTCGCCAACCAGGCAGCGGTTGTCATCGAAGGCTCGCGCCTCTCCGAAGAACTGCGCGCGGCAGTGCGCCAGGCCAGGGAAGCCGAGCGCTTGAAAAATAACTTTTTGCTGACCGCCTCGCATGAACTGCGTACCCCGCTGACCGCCATTCAGGGCTACCTGGAACTGCTGGGCGAGTATGGCGAAACCCTGGATGAAGGCTCGCGCGTCCGTTTTATCCAGAACGCGCGCCGGGGCTGCGACGAACTGGTGCTGTTGCTGGGAAATGTCCTGGATGTCTCCTACCTGGACGTAGAAAAGCTTGTTTTCAATGCCAGCCCGGTGCGCCTTGCGCGCTCAGTGCAAACCATCCTGGATATTCTGGAACCCATCATCGTGCGGGAAAAGCGCCGCGTAGAGGTGGGGATACCGGATGAGTTGAGCGTGCTGGCCGACGAATTGCGCCTGCGCCAGATCTTGCTCAACCTCGTCAGCAACGCCCTCAAATATACGCCCGTCGGCTCGCCTGTCATGCTTCGCACTGAATACACAGACGCGGCCTATCTGCGTGAGCGGCTGGCTCGCAGCAGAATCACCCAGAACCAGAGCCGCGCTCCCAGCGGTTCCTTTGTCCTCTTAACTGTGCGCGATCAGGGGCCAGGCGTCGCCATAGCCGAACAGCCGCTCCTGTTTACAAAATTTACTCGTCTGTCACACGCGCAAAAAAGCTCGCAGCGCGGAGCCGGCCTGGGACTCTACCTCTGCCGGCAACTGGTCGAAGCCATGGGCGGCTGGATCTGGATGGAGAGCAGCGGCATCGACGGTGAAGGCGCCAGCTTTTTCGTCGCCCTGCCTGCGTTTGAGTTAGCCTGTAGTTTGAGCGAGCAATGAAAAAAATCTACGCGAAGGAAGAAGCGCATCTGTTCCCGTGAAGAGGAGAGCCGCCAGAGGCGGGCCGTATGGAAGTAATAGGATAGAGCCAGGCCATTTGACGCGAGAAACAGGCTATGTTACCATGCTGCCAGAAGATAGATTGCTATTAACAAAGGGGAGTCATCTACATGAACCTGTATGAGCAGTTGCTCGTCGTGCGGGAACGCCTGGAGGGGATCGGCGCGCATGACGACAGTATGGATCTGGTCGAGAAGCTCCTGAAGCGGGCGGAGCCAGCGCGTCACGATAAAACGAATATGTCACAAGTTCAGGTGCTGCGGCATATGTTGCGCATGAACGAAGCGATTGACAACTATAACGTCTACAACGACTTGCAGGAATTGATCAGCGAACGCGACGAAACGGAGATCCGGGAACGCGAAGACGCGGCGCCGGCGGCTTACGTGGATACCGAACGCCGCCCGAAGCCAAAATCGTTCTACAAGGCGAAAAAAGAGAAAGAGAAAAAGAAGAGTTAGCCAGCCTTTCAGGAGGCTGGCCCTTCAATTTGTTTTTGCCCGGCATTGGGACCGCCGAGTTGCAAATCCTGCTTCATGGCCTGGAGTTGAGCGTCAATGTTTTGCTCAGCCGAGAGCTTTTGCAACTCGCGGTCCAGCGTATTTCCGCCAGGCAACAGTTGTACGCTCATATCGTCCGCTTCGATCAGCGTCTCCATCGCGTTCGCGCGAGCCTGCATATTCAGAATCTTATCCTGGGCACGCTGCATGGCCAGATTCATTTCACCGGCCTCTTCCGACATGCCAGTGAGCGTCTCATTAATCTTCACCTGGGCCTGAGCCGCGTTGTACTGCGCCTTGACCATCTCTTTCTGCGTGCGGAAGGCCTCCACGCGCGCGGTCACAGTGCGCTGCATGGTCAGCAACTTTTCCTCCTGTTCGCGCAATTGCGAAATCTGCTGCTCCAGGCCGTTGACCTGAATCAGTCCCGTCTCCTTCTCCTGCAAAGCCATGCGCGCCAGGTCTTCGCGTCCCGCCGCCAGCGCCTGCCGGGCCTGCTGTTCGCGTTGATTGGCCTTGGTCAGCGCCTGCGATTGCTGGAGTTCCAGGCGACTTTTCGCGGTAGCGACATCGGCAATAGCCCGCTTGATCTGTTGTAATTGTTCAAGCTGCTTGCTGTACGAGTAATCCATGACCTGTCCCGGATCTTCAGCCTGGTCCAGGGCCGCGTTAGCACGAATCCGAAAGAACGTAGCGATCCGTGAGAAAATACCCATGCCGTCCTCCTGCCGCGCGTATGCTGCGCGTTATCTGTATCTCTAGTGCTTACTAATAAGAACGAGTGGTCGGGCGCTCTATCAAGTCCCTGTCATCATATCATAAACCGAGCTGCGAGCGGTCGGCAAATAGATGCGCGAAAACGCTTGACTTTCCTGGCTTTATCGGCTATAATCCAGCATGTCAGTAATGACGCGCGGGTTTGGTGTAGTGGTAACATGCGACTTTCCCAAAGTTGAGACCACGGGTTCGAATCCCGTAACCCGCTTCTTCTACAGGCCTCCAGTGTGACTGGAGGTTTTTTGTTGTCCTCTCTTGAAGAAGCTATCAGTGCTCCCGCAAACCTTCGCTCCCCTTGGGAATATCCTGGTGGTGTTCCCAATGGGAGCGAAGGTTTGCGGGAGCACTGATCATAGACAGATGGCCTATGCTTCAGCTTTGACCATATCCTTTTTCATTCTGAGCATATCCAGCGCGACCCAGCGCAGGCCGATTAAGCAGATCAGGCCGGCGATGAATAGGCTGGTGGGAGCGGTCAGGGTGAGTGCCAGGCCCAGCGAACTCTTTCCGGCCAGCGCGCCAATCGCGGAGGGCGAAGCCGCATCACCCAGCAGATGCGCCAGCAGCAGCGACAGGCCGATGGCCGTCGAGCGCATTTCCGGGGCGATGATATCCTGGATTACCGCGTTGAGCGGTCCCGTGCAGAAATTCAGCGTAATGCCCGCCAGGATGAAGACTACGATAAAGAGCCAGAGGGTGTGCAGGAAAAGCGCCAGCAGAACCAGGGGGGCGCCGATCAGCAGACCCAGAGTCGCGACCAGCAGACGGCCTTCGGGCCGGCGCTTCTGCCAGGTATCAGCCAGCCAGCCGCCCACGACTGTTCCCACCAGGCCGCTTGTCACCAGAACCAGGCCGGAGAGCAGGCCGGCCTTGCCCACGCTCAGATCGAAGGTATCCACAATATAGCTCGGCAGCCAGAAAGAAGTGCCACCGATGGTAAAGAAGCTGAAAACCAGCGCCCCGACCAGTATCCAGTAGGTCGGAATGGTCAGCAGCTTTTTGACAGTTCCCCAGAAATCCTTGCCAATGCCCCCGTGACCGAGTTCCGCGCTCTGCTCAGCCCCGCTTTCCCCATTGGCCTCTTCGTCAACCTGGTCAAAAGCGCCGCGCGCAGGCTCGGCCATTCTCCAGGCCAGAAACGCGCAGATCAGACCGGGCAGGCCGACAAGGTAAAAAGCCCAGCGCCAGCCCAGCGCATCGGCCACCAGACCGCCCAGCGTAAAGCCCACGGCGGCCCCGAGCAGCGTGCCCATCGACCAGTATGAGAGGATACGTCCGCGCTGCGCCCTGGAGAAATAATCGCCAAGTAGCGAAAGCGAAGAAGGAGCGTAACCGGCCTCGCCAATCCCCAGCACCGAGCGCAGGAGGAAGATCTGGATGAAATTGCGGGCTATACCCACAAAGACCGTGGCAACGCTCCAGATGCCGACGCATATGCTCACAATATTCTTGCGTACACTTCTATCGGCCCAGACGCCCAGTGGCAGCGTAGCAACCGCGTAGACCAGGAGAAAAGATGATCCCAGCAGTCCCTCCTCGAAGGAGGTCAGATGCAGATCCTCGTGAATTTTGGGCAGGACTGCCGAGAGGACATAACGATCTGCATAATTCAAAACATTAACAATCAGAAGAATGGTAAAGGCAAAGCCCGCCTGCCCTCGTGTTGGCAGGCTCCGGCGTTGCCCTTCCTTACTTGCGCGCGCTGGCGTCGTTGCTGACATAGGCGATGTTATCCTTTATTTATCTCAGGGCATACATGTCACATACACATAGAGCAAAATGCGCCCCCACTCTCTATGGATGAGCCACCCCGCAGAATCAATCTGTCCCTAAAAAAACGTCCACCACGGGCGTTTTTCTGCCGGGTGTATGGTTTGCGAAAGTGGCCTGGTGGTATATCCCTGCACCATCCACCAGTTGCTCTGTTTGGGTAGCAGAGATCAGCTACCCGGACAGTCGTTATGTACTACGGTTTGGCATCCCGGCCAGTTGCACCTTCGTCCTTTTTACTGAGCGGACCACGAACGCTGCAACCCGCTCCCGGCTCTGATCGTCATAATAAGAGAAAATCTGTGACATACTGTTGCTCACATTCTGGTGAGCATGTTTGCAAAGGATCTCCACGTGGATTTTGTTGTGCACGTCTATCAGCAAATACCGCCAGCGCTTATCTACTTTATAGTCGCGGGCCTGCTCTTGCTGGAAAGCACCGGCGTACCTGTGATTAATACCACGGCGCTGCTGTTTACGGGCGCGGTGGCCGCGCAGGGAAAGCTGGAACTGAGTTTGCTGATCGTCGCCGCGCTGGCCGGCAGTATTCTGGGAGCCTGTTGCGCCTATGGTCTGGGGCGGCGCTACGGTGAAAAACTGCTCTTGCGCCTGGCACGTTTGCTGCATATCGACGCGCAGAAAATGCTGCTGGCCGAGCGCTGGTTCTACCGCGCCGGCGGCAAGATGATCTTTCTCTCACGCATTCTGCCCTATATTCGTCCCTTTGCCTGCTTTCCCGCTGGTATTGCCGCCATGCCCTTTTTACGCTTTCTCCTGGCCGCTGCCAGCGGTTCAGTCATCTGGTGCGTGACCTTTCTCCTGCTTGGCTGGAGCCTGGGGCCGCGCTGGAAGCTGGCTATGCACCTGGTACAGATGTATACGTTGCCCACGCTTGGCACGCTTCTCCTGCTGCTGGTTCTGTACCTGTTCGTCAGGCGTTCTTTTAATAGCTATGTAAAGAAGCGCCTGAGCTTCGATGAAGAGGAAGATCCGAAAAAGCGGGATCTGTTAGAAGTATAGGCCTGGCGATCAGCGAGGTGAAGAAAGAAGCGTG
>DASZXF010000899.1:0-2068 GCA_035546055.1 Ktedonobacteraceae bacterium | reverse complement strand
GCCGGTGCTGGTCAAACTGGAGCGCCAGGGCGAAGAAGCGCTGATCTCCGTCACCGATCACGGCGTTGGCATTCCGCCCGAAAAGCTCGCCCATATCTTCGAGCGCTTCTATCGCGTCCCGGAGGTCGATGTGCAGACTGGTTCCAGCAGCGGCGTCGGCCTGGGTTTGTATATCGCGCAGAAGATTATCGAGCGCCACGATGGGCATCTCACCGTCACCAGCACCCCCGGCCAGGGTAGCACCTTCACCATCCATCTTCCCCTGCATATTCCCGATGAGCAATCTACAGGAGAAGTCGCGGAAAAGGCTGCTCACGACCGGACATAACGGCCTGCCAGACCTCCAGATCTTTGCTTGCGGAGTAGAAAAGGACAAAGATGCCGTTCAGGCTGGTTTATGCTCTTTCACCCATCGGTTGAGGAGTGAAGGCCGCTGCCGCTCTTTCCCGCATACTCATGAAACGCCAGAGTGGGCCGCTTTCTTTTTCGGGTACGAGAGGTAAAATGGGCAGCGGCTTCTCTCTTCCATCAATGGGTGAAAAAGCATAAGCTGGCCTTTTTTCCGCGCAGAGCAGGATGAATTGAAGGGCAGATTGCCAGCCCGCGTGTACACTAAAAGGAGACGGGTGTTTTACTCTGTCTGGCGGAGAAAGCGCGAGCCGTGCGCTGGTTGGTGTCAGGATCAAGAGGCGCCTGGTTTATGTTGAGAGGGAGAAGAGAGGATGAGGAACTGCCGGAGTCGTGGAGGGTTGATGGCCGCCGCGCTGGCCGCGCTGGTCGTGCTGGGAGGTATCTGGTTTGCGGTGACAACGCTTTTCTCGCCACCGCCGAGTACGCAGCATGGGCCTGTTCCCCTGGTAATTCGGCGCGGCGAATCTACCCAGGAGATCGCGGACGAACTGGTGAGCAAGGGCTTGATTCGCAACGCCCTGGCCTTTCGCGTCTGGGCCAGAGTTGAAGGGCTGGACAGGCATTTGCAGGCCGGGGTATACGCGTTGACGCCCGGCATGGGCATGGAGCAGATTATCGCCCGTCTGCAAAACGGGCAGCCCGACGAGAGGCGTCTGAAAATCGTCGAGGGCTGGCGCCTGGAACAGATCGCCGCCCAGATTCGCACCCTGGCTCTGCCCGAATTCAGCGTGCAGGACTTCCTGCGCTATACGCACCATCCTGAGCAATTTCCCGAGCGGGCTAAATATCCGCTCTTGCAGCACGCCAGCAGCATGGAGGGTTTGCTTTTTCCCGACACCTACCTGGTCCCGCTCAACTACACCGCCGCGCAGGTCATCGAAATCATGCTCAACCGCTTCACCCAGGTAGTGCAGGAGAAGCATCTGACCGCCCTGGCTCATCAGCATCAGCTCACGGAATATCAGATGATTATTCTGGCCTCCATCGTCCAGCGCGAAGCCGCCAACGATCAGCAGATGCCCCTCATCGCCGGCATCTACTGGAAGCGGCTCTACCAGCCCAGCGCTGAAATCGGCGCGCGCCTGGAGGCCGATCCCACAGTGCAATACGCCCGCGACACCGACCATCCTCCCGCCTCGGCAGGTGACTACTGGAAGCCGCTGACCGACACCGGCGGCAACATCGATCCCGCCAATCCCTGGAACACCTATAACCCGCGCCATAGCGGCTGGCCGCCCACGCCCATCGCCAGTCCCGGTCTGCGAGCGTTGCAAGCCGCCGCCGCGCCCATGCGCACCGACTGCTACTTTTTCCTCACCCGTCCCCACGACGGTTCCCTGGTCTGCGCCGCCACCTACGCCCATTTCCAACAACTGGAAAAACAATATCTGCCCTGACAGCTCGGCCCCTGCGGCGCATGAGTCAACCCTGATTTTGATCCCGTTGGAAACGTCACCAGAAGCGGAACCTGCAAAAGAGGGCACGCTGAAGCGGCTCTTTTTCCGAAGACGAGGAAGGCTGGCAAACACTGGCAGCGGTTTTTATTCCTCAATCAACGGGTGACATCAAATCCGTTTGCATTGTGTCCAACCGTGAATGTAGAGGCGCTGCTTGCCCGCGCCGCAGCCCCCCAAGCGGGGTGGGCAAGCAGCGCCTC
>DASZXF010000898.1:0-4099 GCA_035546055.1 Ktedonobacteraceae bacterium | reverse complement strand
GGATGGGTGTCCAGGTCCGCGCGTACCGCGTACAAAGCGTCGAGCTGCGCCTTGAGATCCTGCGGATTGAGATGCGGCGCGGCCAGGCGAACCGCCAGCACTTCCAGCGCGCCGCGCAGTTCGTATATTTCGTGAATATCGCGGGCCGTGTACGTGCGCGTCCAGAAGCCACGCCGAGGATCGGAGCGCACCAGACCTTCCTGCACCAGGCGCTCCAGAGCCTGGCGTACAGGCGTCCGGCTGATTCCCAGTTGCTCCGCCAGGATGACATCGGAAAGCCGCTGCTCTTTGCTTCCGCCAATCATGATTACCCGCTTCCAGATCTCCTCGTAGGCGTGATCCACCACCGTAGGCATCGCCGCGCGCTCCTGCCCCCAGAGCAGATTAAATAACTCCGCGCACAGATTGGCATCAAATACCTCTGCTATGGTACCCCTTTTTGTCTCACCTGTCTCTACTGATCTGAAAGCCATTTTCCCTGCCCATCTTTCGCTATTATGTAAAGACAACATACCTGGTTAAGCAACCCGCCGATGCCGCTTAACCAGATAATCTAAGCATGCAAACCACTGCCACTCTTCACCCGCATCGCCCGTATGCTGAAGCGGCCCTCTTTCAGAGAGGACGGCAGCCTTTTTCCTTTCGTAATCAATGGGTGAAAGCGCATCAGACTTTCATTTTACTCTGTTTTGCCGGAAGATGCGAGTAGTGCTCATCATCGGTGTCAGCATCCTGTTTTGTGCGCCCGGCAGGCATACCTCTTGCTTTTCTAAAAGGTATACTGTATTCTGTATACAGAATGCAGTATATGGAGCCTGTCTCGTTTTGTCAAGGGAAGGCTATGTGTCTTTCCGGGCGCAGGGGGAGACGGGTGAGGCATGTCACCTGGCTAGCAGGCGGAAGGAGTGCGCGGTGGCGCTCACGATTACCGGGGTTCAAACATACGATATGCGCTTTCCGACATCGCGGACGCTCGCCGGTTCCGATGCGATGAATAGCGATCCAGATTATTCGGCGGCTTACGTGGTTCTCCAGACCGACCATCCGGCGGGTCTGGAGGGACACGGGCTGACCTTTACGATTGGCCGGGGGACGGAGGTCTGTGTTGCCGCGCTCCAGGCGCTGGTTCCGCGCGTGATCGGGCAGCAACTGGAGTCCTTTACCGCTGATATGCGGGCTTTCTGGCGCTTGCTGACCGGTGACAGTCAACTGCGCTGGCTTGGGCCTGACAAAGGGGCGATGCACCTGGCCACCGCTGCCATGGTCAATGCGGTCTGGGATCTGTGGGCCAAAGTCGAGGGCAAGCCGCTCTGGAAGTTGCTCTGCGATATGACACCGGAGCAACTCGTGGCCTGCATCGACTTTCGCTATATTACCGATGCCCTGACGCCTGATGAGGCGCTGGCTCTGTTGCGCCGCCAGGAGCCGCAGAAGGCGCGGCGCGAGGCGGAGATGCTGCGCGATGGCTTCCCTTCCTACACGACCGGGGCAGGCTGGTCCGGTTATAGCGATGAGCAGATGCGCCAGTTGTGCCGCGATGCGCTGGCCAGCGGCTGGCGGCATTTCAAGCTCAAAGTTGGTCTGGGTCTGGAGAGCGATCTGCACCGCGCGCGTCTGATGCGCGAGACGATTGGCGCGGAATGCACCCTGATGATGGATGCCAATCAGGTCTGGGAGGTGCAGGAGGCCATTGCTACCATGCGGCACCTGGCGCAATTCGAGCCTTTCTGGATCGAGGAACCGACCAGCCCGGATGATATTCTCGGACATGCGACGATTGCCCGCGCCCTCGCGCCGATTCGCGTGGCGACCGGGGAGCAGGTGCAGAACCGCATTCTCTTCAAGCAGCTTTTTCAGGCGCACGCGCTGGGCATTTGCCAGATTGACGCCTGTCGCGTTGGCGGGGTCAATGAAGTCCTGGCTATCCTTCTCATGGCCGCTAAATTCGGCGTGCCGGTCTGTCCCCACGCTGGCGGTGTGGGTCTCTCGGAATATGTGCAGCATCTTGCGCTGTTTGACTATATCGCGCTCAGCGGCTCGTTGGAGCACCGCATGATCGAGTACACACCTCACCTGCACGAGCATTTTGTGCATCCAGTCGTCATCAAGCATGGGCGCTATATGCCGCCGGACGCGCCGGGGTATAGCGTGACGATGCATCCCGCGTCACTGGCCGCCTATGCGTATCCCGACGGACCGCTATGGGCCGGCGAAAGGAGATAAGCAAACATGCGCCGCTTTGGTCAGGTTATCAAGCTGAAACCAGGTGCCAGCGAGGAATACGAGCGTTTGCACGTCGCGGTCTGGCCTGGCGTCTTGCAGACCATCTCTGCCTGTCATATCCGCAACTATAGTATTTTTCGTCACGGCGAGATGCTTTTTGCCTATTTTGAATATGTCGGCGACGATTTTGCGGGCGATATGGCAAAAATGGCTGCTGATCCAACCACGCGTGAATGGTGGAAGCTGACCGAGCCTCTCCAGGTACCGCTGGAAGGGCGCGCGTCCGGTGAATGGTGGAGCACCATCAAAGAGGTCTTTCACACTGATTAATAATCAGTCGAGGCTCGCATGGCATGGGATACGCCGGACAGGCAGGAATGTTAGCTGTTGAGCAGGAGAAAGGACAGGCATGTGTTTCGTTTTGACAACAAGGTAGTCTTTGTCACCGGAGCCGGTTCTGGCATTGGAGAGCAGATCGCGCGGCTTTTCGCCCGGCAGGGCGCGCGGGTGATCCTGGCTGACCTTCGGCGGGAGGCCGCTGAACACGTGGCGGCGGAGATCCGCGCTGCGGGAGGGAGCGCGCGGGCACAGGAGATGGATGTGGCCGAGGAGATACAGGTCAGGGCCGCCCTGGAGAAGGTCGCCGCCAGCGAAGGACGCCTGGATGTCCTGGTCAATAACGCCGGGGTGAGTCACGTAGGCAATCTGCTGGAGACCAGCGTGGACGATTGGGAACGTGTAATGCGGGTAAATGCGCGGGGCGTTTTCCTCTGCGCGCGCGAAGCCGTACGTCAGATGCTGGCCCAATCGCCCACGGGAGGGGTGATTATCAATCTTGCTTCGGTGGCGGGCATGATCGCGGTGGATCGCCGCGCCCTCTACGGGGCGAGTAAGGGCGCGGTCCTGGCTCTGACGCGTTCCATTGCCATTGATTATGTCACCAGTGGCATTCGCTGTAACGCCATCTGCCCCGGTACGGTCCATACCCCTTTCGTCGAAGGTTTTCTCGCCCGCAACTTTGCCGGCAGTGAGGACAGCGAGCGACAGAAACTGCATGCTCGTCAGCCCATCGGACGCATGGGCCGTCCCGACGAGATTGCCCATGCGGCCCTGTACCTGGCCTCGGACGAAGCCGCCTTTATGACAGGCTCCTCTCTCGTCATCGATGGCGGCTGGACCGCTAAATAGCTATGCATAAAAGGAGAGATCGCATGGAGAGCATGGCCCCATCCAGGGATTTTTCGGAACCGGTGGCTCTGCGAACGCTGGGAACGACTGGCTTACAGGTGACGCCGCTCTGTATTGGCTGCGCTCCGCTGGGCAGTATGCCAGAAGCCTTCACCTACGAAGTTGCCGAAGAGCAGGCGCTGGAAACGATCCGCGCCATTTTCGCCGGTCCCATCAATTTTCTCGACACAGCGGCTTCCTATGGCGATGGGGAGAGCGAACGGCGCCTGGGGCTGGTTCTGCGCGAACTGGGGGGACTGCCTCCCGGCTTTGTCCTGGCGACCAAAGCCGACCGTGATCTCCAGACCGGGGCATTTACCGGCTCCCAGATGCGCCGAAGCGTCGAGCGAAGTCTGCGTTTACTTGGCCTGGAGCAGCTTCAACTGCTCTATCTGCATGATCCCGAACATATCTCCTTTGCGCAGGCCATGCAGCGGGGCGGCCCGGTCGAGAGTCTGCTACAATGTCAGGCAGAAGGTCTGATTGCCCATCTCGGCGTCGCGGGCGGTCCCATCGACCTCATGACGCAATTCGTCGAAACGGATCTGTTTGAGGTAGCCATCTCCCATAATCGCTATACTCTGCTCAATCGTGAGGCCGATCCCTTCTGGGACGCCTGCCAGCGTCACCGGGTCGCCGCGCTCAATGC
>DASZXF010000897.1:0-2438 GCA_035546055.1 Ktedonobacteraceae bacterium | reverse complement strand
CTGACAGGCGTTGTTACGCATCTCAATACCCTGAAAGGCGCTATCAATGACAATCTGCCGGCCATTCAAAAGGGTCTTTCAGCCATTGAGACCGTGAAGGCAGATAAGGCCAAATCAACCAAGCTCACACCTGAGCAGGTGCAAGATCTCCAGGGCCAGGTCAACGGGCTGGTGACAGGAATGACCAACATCATCAGCGCGTCAAGCACCGCCAGCGGAAGTATTGGCGGCATCACGATTGGCGGAGCGTGCGCCACCGGTCTGCAACCCGGCGGCGTTATGCCTGTCCTCGCCAAAACACCCGCTCCTGGCGCCAGGAGCGGCGGCAAGGGTGGGAGTAAAGGCGGAAGTAAAGGCGGCGGCACGGGAACGACAACTGGCGGCGGCGGCGGTGGTGGTGGCGGCGGGACTGGCACCGGTGGCGGCGGTGGTGGTGGCGGCGGCGGTGGTGGTGGTGGCGGCGGGACTGGCACCGGCGGCGGTTCTAATGATCCTTCGTTCATCGCAAAATGGCTGGCGAAGCTTTTAGGTCCAGGCATGCGAGGACTGGCCAAAGTCATTGACGGTCTGCCTGAGCCATTACAAAAAGCTGTCGCAACGCTGATTGGCGGCGCGGGCAATGCCTATCCGGCAGCCCTCACCAGCGGCATCTTCAGTGGCAGTACGCTCTCGACGTTCTTCACGGCTGCGCTCGGTTCTCTGACCGGTTCTTATGTCGTTGAAGCGCTGGCGGCAGCCGCCGGGGTTACAAGTTCCGCGACGACCATCACGACGCTGACGATAGCCGGCGGCATCGGCATGGGCTCGCTCACCGTCTATGTGCTCAAGCCGCTGGTGCTCGATCACGTCTTCCCTCAAGGGCCAGCCAGTCACCCGGCTGTCGTTGTCACTCACACGCTTCCTTCGGGGGAAAAAATTACGACCATCACTCAGTCAGATGGCTCCAAAGAAATCATTGATGTCATGCCAAACGGCGCTGAGACTATCACGCAGGAAGATGCGAAAGGCAAAGTCTTATCCACCCAGACCTTACCGGCCCATTAAACGCCTTATTGGCAAATGCTCATGAGTCATCCCTGATGTTTCTGGGGCGGCCCCAGGCGCTGTTTGCGCCCCGCCCCCTCTTTTGGAATGAAGTTTGGCGAGCGCGCGGCGCTCACCAAACTTCATCCTTTCCCCTGGAGTGGGGAGAGGAAACGTGCGGCGCTGGAAAGAGTGGGGATGACTGATAACGTCCCGCAACACATCCTTCAGTTCGCTAACTGCGACAGACGCTGGAATACGCCCTCGGCCTCGGCGGATTTGTTCTGCTGGAGATAGATGAGCGCGAGATGCTGCAAATACTGATGCGCTTCACTCCGCTCAGGACCAGGCGCCGTTTCAGCATATTCGCATAGACGCAGATAGATCTGCTCGGCCCTGGCCGGCTCTCCTTGCGCGAGGGCACATTGGGCTATTTTTTGCAACAGCAGCCTGGTTTCGGAGTGCGCGATCCCCAGGGCGCGCTCTTTGAAGGTCAACAGGCGCTGCAACAACGCTTCCGCTTCTGCATCTTTTTCCTGCTGAGAACAAATGCTCGCCACCAGTTCAAGGCATTCCTGTGTACGCCGATCTTCCAGGCCGAAGCTGTCCTCGTAGAAACGCAGCAGCGGGCGCAGCACTTCCTCGGCTTCCGCGTATTTCTCCTGCTCCAGCAGGACACTTACCAGTTGCTCAAGACATGCCTGCGTCTGGCTATCCTCCAGGCCCGGCGAGCTTTTGTACACGGAAAACACTCGCCGATAATAGTTCTCCGCCTCGGCGAAATCGCCCTCTTCGACGGAGAGAGCGGCCAGCTTATGCGCCGCCGAGATCAGAAGTGGATGTTCCTGGCCGAGGGCCGGTTCGCCGATTTTGAGCGCCTCCTGATAGCAGGCTCGTACTTCCTGACTTTTCTCCTGCTCGGCATAGACGCTGGCCAGGTCAAGCAAGCAGCGGATCACATCGGGATGGGTCGCGCCCTGCGCACGTGAGCGGGCGAGCAGGGCGCTCTGCAAAAGTTGCTCGGCGTCGGCATAGTTTTTTAACAGGGCGTTCAGAAGTCCCAGGTTATGGGTTGTCTCGCCGATCATAGCATGGCCGGTGCCCAGCACGCGTTCTTGAGTCAGCAGAGCTTTGCGCAGCAGCAGTTCAGCATCCTGAATCAGCCCGTACTCCCAGAGCAGAGAGGCTGCCCATGTGAAGACCTGCGCGACCGCCGCGTAGGGGATGATCCAGTCTGAACTCAGTCCCGCCAGGTGCAGGATCTGCGCGGCCACCCGCAGGCGGGGCGCCGGCGCGGCTTCCTCCAGGGTTGGTAACACATGAACAAAGGCGCGCAGGGCATGAGCAACCAGATTGTTGCGCACCTCTTCCGCCTGCGCCCGGCAGAGGGTTTCCTGCACAGTCACTTGCAGACT
>DASZXF010000896.1:0-2696 GCA_035546055.1 Ktedonobacteraceae bacterium | reverse complement strand
CGGATCTGGGTGTCTCTGATCCCGACTCAACCGCCAATCAGGTGCGCCTGGCCTGCCAGATCCTTGCGCGCGTGCCAGATGAACAACGGCTTTTTCTCTTTCTCAACATCTCGGCGTTGCACCAGCCGAATTGCTTTTATCTGCCTGAAGCGACGCATGACACGGTGGAGTCACACGCTGCCGCGCTCATCTATGTGGATACGCAGTTGCCGCCGCTCTTTCGCGCTCTGCGCAAACGCGCACCGCTGCTCGCGCTTCTTTGTTCTGACCACGGCACTGCCTACGGAGAGGAGGGCTACAGCGGTCATCGCCTGGCTCACCCGGTCGTCTGGACCGTCCCCTACGCAGAAGTGCTCCTCTCTCAGCAGCCAGCAGGACAGGAGGAAGGTGACCAATGACAGTATCCATGCGCTCGCTTGAAGAGATCCTGGCGGAGACGCCATACGCGGGCTATACCTATTCCTATCCGCACAAAACAGCCTACCGGCGCTTTCCAGAGCCGCTGCCCCTGGCTGAACTATGGGCCAGCGAGAAGCGTGATGACCTGGCGCTCTACATGCACATACCGTTCTGTGAAATGCGCTGTGGCTTCTGCAACCTCTTTACCATAGTCAATCCTGGCCAGAGCCTGGAAACTGGCTATCTTGCGGCATTGCGCCGCGAAGCAGAGAGTGCGCGGGAAGCGCTGAATACTTGCCGTGTGACACGCTTGGCCCTTGGCGGCGGCACGCCAACCTATCTCTCGGTTGAGGAATTGACGCAACTCTTCGCGATAGCCGAAGGGCTTTTCGGTGTGCGCCCTGGCTCGGTCCCGCTTTCGGTGGAAACCTCGCCCATGACGGCGCAGCAGGAGAAGCTGGAACTGCTCAAGGCTCACGGGGCGGATCGTATCAGTATCGGCGTGCAAAGTTTTGTGGAAGCGGAAACCAGGGCTGCTGGTCGGCCTCAACGTGCGAGTAGCGTAGAGCGGGCGCTGGAGACGATTCGCCGGGTTGCCTTCCCGACGTTGAATATCGATCTGATCTATGGTCTGCCAGGGCAGACGGTGGCGAGCTGGCTGCAATCGCTGGAAACGGCGCTCCGTTATCAACCAGAGGAACTCTACCTCTATCCGCTCTACGTGCGCCCGCTTACCGGCCTGGGGCGCAGGGGAAACGCGCGGAAAGAGGGAGACAGCCTGCGCCTGGCCTGCTATCACGCCGGGCGTGAGTTGCTGCTCGCTCGCGGTTATACTCAGATCTCGATGCGCATGTTCCGCGCTTTCCGTGTCCACGAAGAAACGGGGCCGGTCTATTGCGCGCAAGAAGATGGAATGCTCGGCCTGGGCTGCGGCGCGCGCTCGTACACCACCGCGTATCAGTATGCCAGCGAATATGCCGTTGGCGCCTCCGGCGTCCGCGCCATTCTCCAGCATTACCTCGCACGGTCCACCGAATCGTTCGCCTATGCTCATTACGGCTTTCACCTGGATGGCGAGGAACAGCGCCGTCGTCAGCTTATCACCTCGCTTTTCGACACGGGTGGCATCGACCCGGTACACTACCAGCAGCGCTTCAAGAGCGAGATCCTGTCCGACTTCCCTGCTTTCCAGCAACTCCTGGATCTGCGCCTGGTCGAGTCGAAGTGTGGCCTGTTGCAACTCACCGCAAAGGGATTAGCCTACTCGGACGCCATCGGTCCCTGGCTCTACTCGCAGCGCGTGCAAACACTGATGAAGGACTATCAACTCCAATGAATCTCTCCATCCTCTATCGCGGGCCGCTTTCCAGTTGCAATTACGGATGCGACTACTGTCCGTTTGCCAAGCATATGGAAACAGCGGCGGAACACGAGCATGACCGTGTGGCCCTGACTCGCTTCGTCTCCTGGGTCGAACAGCACGCACAGGACTGCATCAGCGTGTTCTTCACCCCCTGGGGCGAGGCGCTGGTACGCGAACGCTACCAGGACGCCATTGTCACTCTGACCAATCTGCCCAATGTAGCGAAAGTTGCCATTCAAACGAACCTCTCCTGTCGCCTGGACTGGACGGAACGCTGCGACAAAAGCAAGCTGGGCCTGTGGGCGACATACCATCCTACGCAGGTCAGTCGTGAGCGCTTCCTGGCAAAATGCCGCGAACTGCAAGAGCGCCAGGTGCGTTTTAGTGTCGGCATCGTCGGCATGAAGGAGCACGCGGACGAAATCGCCGCCATGCGCCAGGAACTCCCTCCGCATATTTACCTGTGGGTCAATGCTTACAAACGCCAGTGCGATTACTACAGCGCCGCAGAGATCCGCACTTTTACCAGCATTGATCCGCTCTTTCCTCTCAATAACCAGTATCATCCCAGCCAGGGTCGCCCCTGCCGCACCGGCGAGAGCGTTATCTCCGTTGATGGTGATGGCACGATCAAACGCTGTCACTTCATCAAACAGCCGCTAGGTAACATTTACGATCCCAACTTTGCGCAGGTTCTCCAGCCCCGGGTCTGTACCAATGCCACCTGTGGCTGTCACATCGGCTACGTTCACATGCCTGACCTGAAACTCTACGAAGTCTTTGGCGACGGCGTGCTGGAACGCATACCAGCACGCGCGTCATGCTCTTATGTCTCGGCTACAGGCTGATAGTCGTCTGGATTGCTAAAGCCGGCGATCCAGGCGGCGGCCTGGCGGCAGGTGCTCATAGCAGGGGGAACACAGATGAGGTAGCG
>DASZXF010000895.1:0-14071 GCA_035546055.1 Ktedonobacteraceae bacterium | reverse complement strand
CGGCAGCGAACCGGGAGGCGAGGCCAACACGCATGGGCAAAACCGGCTCAGACACCCGCGTCTGCGTCCCCCGGAGCAACCATAGCCCGCCCACGCATCTCAGCACCAGTATGAGTCATCCATGATGTTGATCCCGTAGGAAAGACCGGACGTGAAAAAGAGGGCCGCTTCAGCGTGCCCTCCCCGGCTTCAGCCGGGACGCCGGCTCCGCTTCCCCTGCCGAAGCAACGCGACCATGCGCGCCGTGGCGGCGCCGCCACAGCGCGCGTCTCCGGGGGCCGCGAGCGAGCCGGGCCGCGCGCCGTCCCGGCTGAAGGCAGCTCATCCTGGTCGGGGATTTGCGCGGCGGCGACCATAACGATGCTCTTAGAGTCCGCTATTGCGCAGCTTATATACTTTAATCGCCACTTGCAGAGTCAACCAGTTGCTGCGTTCCTGGAGGTCGATTTCGCAGAGGGATTGCAGACGTTCCAGGCGTTGAATGAGCGTATTGCGATGCACAAAGAGGCGATTAGAAGTGCGGGTGAGATTGCCCGCGCACTCCAGGTAGGTTTCCAGGGTATCAAGCAGATCAGTACCCTTGCGGTGGTCGTACATCGCGATACGGCCCACCTGGTCCTGGTACATATCGCGCAGATCGTCCATACGCGCGATCTTGTAGAGATAGCGGTACACGCCCAGGTCGTTGAAGTGAGTCACGCCGCCCTCGCGGCTGAGATGCTGACCCATCTGATGGGCCTCGCTGGCCTCGCCGAAGCCCCGGCGATAGTCGCTGATGGTCGTACAGGGATTGCCAATGCCGATGGCCAGGGAAATGCTATGCTCGCTGCGCATCTGGCGGGCCAGGTCGCGCAGCCAGTTTTTCAGACGCGCGCCCGTGGGATCTTTGCTCAGATGGATAATACAGCTCAGCATATTTTCGTGTTCGTAGAGCAGCGAACCGGGGAAGGCATCCTGGATACGCCGGCGCACCTGGGCGCTGATGCGTTTGTGAATGGCCAGGCGCTCGTCCTCGCTCAGCGGCTCACCGGTACCATCCTCGTCGTCCAGGTACGAAATCTCAATCACAGCCACCGTATGCACCTTGCTCAGATCGCAGCCCAGGAAGTTCGCGCGCTGGCGCACCGTATCCTCCGAGTCGTAATTGCCGTACATCAAATCCTCAAAAAAGCCCTTGACCAGATTTTTCTGGGCCAGCATATCGACCAGGTGGCTATTCTTAATCGCCACCGCGACCTGGTTAGCAATCGTCGTCAGCAAGGTCTGATCCTCGGTGGTATAGCGGCGAGTCTGGCTGGAGTAGCAATTGAGCAGGCCCAGGTGCTCGGTCCCGGAAATCAGCGGAGCCGAAAGCAGCACTTTATACTGCGAATCCTTCAGCGGATTCAGGCGTTCCAGATTATGCCCGTTCAACTCCTGGGTACCGGCAACGCGCAGCTTTTCCCAGGCCTGGTGATCCAGGTCCAGCGGCTGAAAGGTCAGCGCGCGTCCATTTATTTGCGGCGAAGAAGCGCGCACCGCCAGGCGTCCGCGCGCCTGGTCCATCAGCATAATCACACACAGATCCGCCTCCATAATCTGCGCCGCCAGCATCGACAGCGAGCGCAGCATATCATCCAGGTACAGACCGGAGGTAATGGTCTGGCTGAGCAGCGAGAGCGAGGTCAGGATATTCAGCTTGCGCTGTGTATTCTCATAGAGACGCGCGTTCTCAATCGCGCTGCCCACCAGGGCCGCCGTATTCATAGCAAAGCTCAGATGTTGCTCGGTAAACTCATACGGCGCGATAGTGTGTACCGTAATCACCCCGATCAGGTGGCGCTCCTTGGAGAGAATCGGCACCGACATCAACGACTGAAACTTCTCCTCCTCCAGCTCGGGATAGGGACGGAAACGCGGATCATTGAGCGAGCCTTCGCGGATAATCACCGGCTGCTGATGCTTGCCAACCCAGCCCGCGATGCCCTCGCCCAGCGCCATCGAAATTTTCTGAATATGATGCTGATAGGGTTCGCTCGTACTGGCCAGCACCAGGCTCTCTTTATCCTGATCATAGAGATAGAGAAAAGCGGCATGGCAGGAAGTTGCGCGGGTAATGGTATCCACCACATGGCTCAAGACCTCATCCAGTTTCAGCGTCGAGCCAATCGTAGAAATGACCTCATTTAATAAAATATTCTCATTCGTGCGGGCCTCCAGCTCCTGAGCCAGCAGCGAATTCTCTCTCCAGAGTTGCTCCTGCGAGCGATCCGCGCGGTGATGTGCCTCTGGCGCTATTTTCTCGTGTTTTCTGGGGGTATGAAGGGTGCCGGCCAGATCAGTGTGAGCCGCCCCATTCTTCTCTGGAACCATTCTTGAAGACATTAGCCAACCTCCTGAACAACGTTGTAACCAGACGATCCCACCCGGACCCACGCGCGTTGCTCCAGACGCGCTCACCACATCACCAGCATATGCGTATCCTCCTGCCCCGGCCACCAGCCCGGGACGACGGGTGCGCAAACCGGGCGCTTAGAAAAACATTGTAGCATTTATGAAATAGAGTAAACGTCTAAATCAATCAATTTGGTGGAATGGACCTGTATAAAAGTTTCACACCGGAGAGCAACAGACCCCGCGATATGGATGGAATGACCATAGAAAAAATATACCCGGTGTTGCTTCCCGCGCATTTTTCTGGAAAATCGCAAAGAAAATGCGAAAAAGTTGCGAATCGGAACAAAGAATATGGACACATTGTACCACACATATGTTTATGATCTCAAGCCTTTTCGACTCCAAATTGATGGGCGCCAGCAAGAATGCGTACAAATTGGTGCGTAAAATGCAGACGATTCGGGCTGATGCGCTGGATTGAGGAGCGAAAAGACGGCCAGAGCAGGGCGACAATGCTGCCATCTGCGCGTTTCTTGTCTGCCATGCGTTGACATTTGTCGCGCAAGCACACAACACACCTCATTTTTTGTTGAGCCGAAAATGAGGCGCACCCAAAAAGTAAAAAGTTTCAGACGCTTGACGTACAGCAGGCTCATCTGCTACACTAAACTTTGTAACCAACATCTCTCTCCCCATGAGATCCTGGATAGCTGGCAGTCTGGCCGTGATGGTGTGTAAGCATAAATCGCTCAAAAACGACGCTCATTTATCGCAAGAGGTAATAGAAGCATGTCAGGAAAGGATCGCCCACGCACTACCCAGGCCGAACATGCCCGTTTGCGAAAAGCGTTGCGTGAAAGCGAGATTCTGCGCGAATTAGCGGACATCCTCAATTCTTCCCTCGATCTTGAGCATATTTTGCAAGAACTGGTCAAACGCACGACCGAACTGTGCGAGGTGGCCCGGTGCGCTATCTGGCTGCTGGATGATGGCGGGGAACGGCTGCGCCCGGCAAACTATTACCTGGCAACGTCGGCGCTGTCGAGCAAACAGCTCAAGGCCGCCGATACGATCTGGCACCGTAGCTACCTTTTGATGAATAATCCCATCATTGAGCGTCTGCTCAACGAGGGCGGTATGCTGCTGCTTGAGGATCTGCGCAGCGAGCCAACGGTCAGAACCTTCGCGGAGACGTTTCAGGTGCGCTCGGCTCTGCTGATCGCCTTGCTGCGCGATGGACGCCCGGTTGGTCTGATGTCGCTGGACAATCCCGATCAGTCCCGCCCCTTTTCGCAGGAGCAGCAACAACTGGCCAGGGCCATTGCTCAGCAGGCGACGATTGCCATTCACAATGCCCGCCTCTACCAGCAGGCCCAGGAGCAGCGCCAGCGCGCCGATCACCTGATTGAGCGGGCGCGGGCGGTTTATGAGGTGGCCATGCGCGTCAATTCCGGCGAGGAGCTTTCCGCGATCCTCAAGCTGGCCACCGAGCACCTGGCCCGCGCGCTCAACGCGGTGGCCTGTTTTACCATGATGCTGGACGCCGATGCGACGAGGTTGCAGGCGCTTGGTCCCCTGGCCGAGGAGACGCAGGCGCATTTCGCGGCCATCGGCCTGCATCTGGATGATCTGCCCAATTTCTGGCTGGCCATCCACACGGGCAAGTCGCTGCTGGTGACGGCTGAACTGGCCCGGGACCAGGAGATTGAGTGGTTTCGCCGTTTTGGTTTGAGATATCTGCTGCTGGTGCCCCTGACCGGCAGTTCGCCCCGCCTGGGCGGCAACTGGGATCTGTCCGCCAGTCCGCAGACGCTCGCTGGCCAGGATGAAGAGAAGGCGCGGGAGATCTACTGCCCCGGCCTGATGGTGATTCACTATACGCGCCGCCGCAAACCCAGCGCCGGCGAATATGCCTTCGCGCAGGATATCGCGGCCCAGTGCGCGCTGGCGCTTGAGAAGGCCCGTCTGCTGGCCGAGGCCCGCGAGGCGGCAGAACTGGCGACTGAACGGGCCAGTACACTGGACGCGGTTTTCCAGTCCATGAACGAGGGTATCGCGGTGATTACGTCGGAGGGACAGATTTCGCTGCGCAATCACGCGGTCGCTCGCTTCCTCGGCAGACCGGTCTATGATAGCCTTCCCCTTGAACAGTTTATTCAGGAACATCCCGCTTACACCCTCGATGGACAGCCCATTGCTTTCGATGACTTTCCCCTGGTGCGCGCTTTACGCGGTCAGACCCAGGTGCGCGGTGAGCGCTGTCTGACCACACGCGCCGATGGGACGCCGCGCGTGGTGGAACTCAATGCGACCCCGCTGCGCGACCGCGAAATGCGCCCGGTTGGCCTGGTCTGTGCCCTGCGCGACGTGACGGTGCAAACCCAGGCGGAGCAGCGCGTGCGCCAGGCGCTGGAAACCTTTTTGCACATCGCGGAGGCGGTTTCCCATAGCCTGGAAATTCGCGAGATCCTGCAGAGTGTGCTTGCCGAGACGCTGAAAACGCTGCGCTGCGCGCGGGGGACGGTTCACCTTTTCCAGCAGAGCTTTGAACCGCTGCTGTCGCTGGGCTTTACCCAGGAAGAGGAGACGCGCTGGCTGAGTCGACAGGAACTCTGGCTGCAGCCACAAACGGGCCAGGTGTACGGCTTCTTTGCTCAGGTCATGAATGGACACGCCGTCGTGGTCAGCGAGGAGCACTGCCCGGTCCATCCCAATCCCTTCACAGGCACGCTGGTCCTGGCCGCGCCGATCAAGCACAATCAGCGCATCCTTGGTCTGCTCCTGCTGGATCGCTCACCCCTGGAGCCTGACCAGGCTCCCCAGCGGCCTGCCAGCTTCACCACCTGGGATTTGACCATCATCGAGGGCATTGCTCAACTGGCCGGGGCGGCTCTGGAACAGGCCCGCTGGCAGCAGGAAGCCAGCGATGCCCGCGCCAGCGAAGCGATTATGCGCGAGGCTGACGCCATGAAGAATGAATTTCTGGCCATCACCGCGCACGAGTTTCGCAATCCCCTGACGGTCATTCTGGCGCGCAGCCAGAGCGCCCGCCGTCTGCTGCAACGCTCCGAGGGCAAGGAGATGAACCCCTCGATTGAAGAACACCTGAATATCATCACGGCACAGAGTAAACAACTCAGCAACATCGTCACTACCTTTCTGGATGCCGCGCGCATCAATCAGGGCCAGCTCCATTTGAAGCAAGAGCGCATTGACCTGGAACAGGTTGCTCGCCAGGTCATCGACGAACAGGCGGCCCTGGCCGAACATCACACCCTGCGCTATCTGAGCGATGAAAACGCGCCTGCCTACCTGGTCATGGGGGACCAGGCGCGCCTGCATCAGGTGCTCGCTAACCTGGTGGAGAATGCCGTGAAGTATAGCCCGCCGGGCGGCTCTGTGAGCATTCGCCTGCGCCACTGCCTGGAGGCTGGCACTATCGAGGTCAGCGTCTCTGATACCGGCCTGGGTATTCCTGCCGACGCGCAAAGCCGGCTGTTCGAGCGCTTCTATCGCGTCCCACAGATGACGGAAAGCGAGGCGCGCGGGGTCGGCCTCGGTCTGTATATCGTGGCTCACCTGGTCAAAATGCACGGCAGCCAGATCCAGGTGGAGAGCAGCGGCATCCCCGGCGAGGGCAGCCGCTTCCACTTTACCCTGCCCGCGCTGGCGCAAACGCCTGACGATACCCCGGTCGGCGCTTAAAACAGCCAGACAGCGTAGGTAAAGGGGGTGGCGGAACTGACCGGCGCGCTCATATGCAGGGTAAACCCGGCGCGCGGTTGCAACGAGATGTAATGCACGACCACCGGCCCCGGATTGCCCGCCAGCATGACCGTCACCACGCTCTGCGCGGAGATGCGCGTGTTCTGTACCGTGGCGTTCTCCTGTCCGGCTTCGATGACTCCGCTACCACACAGCAGCGCACGCGGAGCCGACTCGATTGCCTTGACCGGGGACGTTTCAAGCCGCCTGACCAGCTGCGTCTGTTCGCTCCCCTCGGTGTTCTCGCGCGTGTGATCGCTCGCGCGCGCAACTTCGCCCTCTTCTCCTCGGTCCAGCACCGGCACCCGCTCGGTGGTGGGTTCCTGCCTGAGCGCTGACTCCTGAGCGGGCAGCACCGCCTGCAAACGCACCCTGGTTGAGCGTCCCAGGCGCTTGCTTGCTCCCTTCTCTTTCCCTGGCTCCGCCAGCTCTCGCGCCGCCTCGCGCCTGGCCGGCCCATGCTTTGTCACCTCCAGGCGCACCGCCGGCAACGGCAGCGATTGCAGACGCAGCTTCGGCGGAATCAACGCCGGACCACTCATACCCTTTTCCCCTTCCTCTTCCTCGCTCCAGACCTCCTCCTCTTCTGACGCCTGCTCGTCTGCGCTCATCTCCTCGACGGACGCGGCCAGGGCTTTGCGCTCTTCCTCGGCCCGCTGGCGCGACCAGCGGCGCTTCTCAAACCAGCTCATCGCGTACCCCCTCTCATATCTATGCTCATCCATGATTATAGACTTATCTGATATAAATAGGAACATTCTCATACATTATAGTACACCTGCGCGGTCTGTTCTCTCGATCTAGTACATTTGGGCAAGACGGAGCAGGGTGGATCATTGGTAGGAAAATTTGGTACAGTGGTCAAAATCGCTTGAAAGGTCAGCGATTACCAGTTACAATACAGGTCGGTTAGATACATCGGGAGGAAGAATTGCCTCGATAGTTGCTCAAAATATGGTGTTGCATATACAAGAAAAGCCTGTAGAATACTCAATACTATATTTGCAAAGAACTGTTGCGAGAGCTTTCTAACGAAGGGTTGAAACGAATACACCCATTGTATCAACGTATTTCAGTCGTCGAAGGAAGGGTTTTATGAAACTGAACGGAACACACAAGTTCAAAGCGAATAGCACCCGCGTTTTCAATGCCATCCTTGATCCTGCCGTTTTGCAGAAGTGTATTCCTGGGTGTGAGTCGGTCTCTTTACGGGATGCGACCAGCCTCCAGGTGAATGTTACAACCTCGCTGCCTGGTCTGAAAGGACCCTACGCGGTGGTGGTCAACCTGTTGCAGCGCCAGGACCCCAATTTGATTGTGCTGGGTGTGAAGCGTCAGGGACGCGGCGGCTCAGTTGATGCAACTGCGAACATCAACCTCGCTGACGAGGCTGATGGCGCACTGTTGACGTATGATGCGAACGCCGAACTCTCCGGTCCCATCGCTATCGCGAGCACGGTCGGCAAGCCTTTCGTCAACAGCACGCTGAACACGATCTTCGAGAATCTGGACAAGACGCTGGGCTAAACCTGCTCCTGTTCTGATCTCGGACCAGCCGGGGGTGCGACCAATCATCCGGTCGCACCTCTGGTTGTCGCGAGCCAGGCACCGCTCAGCTCTCAGCCGGCCACCAGACGATGGTCGAGGTGATGTTCTGCTGAGGCGAGTTCCAGGTGTGGTCGGGCTGCTCCCGCAGCCAGTCCTTGAGCAGCGCGCGCAAGGCCTGGCGCACGCGCGGACTATCCTCCAGTATCAATTGCTCAAGCAGTTCGTCCTCGGCCTCCTGAACCGAGGGGTAAGTGAAGGCGAAGGGGGTGCGCACAACTTCCACTCCCGCGTAGATCCCCAGTTCGTAGAGTACGTCCAGTACGTGAATAGCGCCCGGCATCTGACGGCGCTCGTCGCCATGAAAGTGCTTCCAGAGGGGCGCGGTGAGGGCGTCGATGTGAGTGGCGCGCAGGTAGAGATAGCAGGCGCGCCGGGTGGCCTGGCGCAATTTTTGCAGGAAGGGCACGATGTCCAGAATGGGATAGAGCACGTGGCAGCAGATGACGATCTCGGCGCGCAGATCGGCGGGGGCGTCCTCCCAGCTGCTCTGCACAGTGGTGATGGTGTCGAGGCCGCGCGCGGCGATTTCGGCGCGCAGAAAGCCCAGCATGGCGCCATTTGGCTCAAGGGCGGTGACCTGGCGCACATGGGGCGCGAAGGCGAGGGCAAAGCGCCCGGTGCCGGCGCCTACGTCGAGCAGACTATCCTGCGCGCTGAGTCGCGGAGCGAGGTACGTGTAAAAGGGATCGCTGCTGGCGCTGGCGCGGGTGGCGCGATGAAAACCGCGCGCCCGTCGATCCCAGAAGTCCGCGCTGCTGCGTCCCAGGCGCGCGTAGGCCGCGTCCATCTGCGCGGCGCGCGCCTGGAGAATCTCTTGCCAGCGTTCTACGGCTGTTTGCATGATCCTTGCTCTCAGTTCGTCTCGGCGGCGAGCATTTTCTTCTGCATGGTGTCAAAGAACTGACCCGTCAGGCGCTCGGCGGTGCCGTTGAGCAGGCGCGCGCCGACGCTGGCGATGGTGCCGCTGACGACGACATTGGCTTTCCAGTCCATCTGCGTTTCGTTTTCGCTCAAGGGCGTGAGATGCATAGCGCCGCTGAGATCAACCGCGCTGCCCGGCGCTTTGCCCCGACCTTTGACGACCATGTGCTCTGGTTCCTGAATTTCCGGGCGTGTGACATCCATGACGAACTTCGCTTTCACCGGACCCACCCCGACGCTGATGATGGCTTTCCAATGCTCGTCCCCCAGCACTTCCAGACTTTGAAAACCCGGCGCGCACTCCGCGACGTTATTGACATCCATCAGGAAGGCCCAGACCCGCTGCACTGGCGCTGCGATGGTCTGGGTTCCCGCGAATTCCATAGCCATAATCCTGTCTTCCTTTCATGATCCTGCACTGCTCTGTGACAAATACGCGCAACAACCTTCCCGCCTGGTGAGCGGCAAAATAACGGCGGGCAATACGCGGCTGCTGTGTGCATTAATGATATCACAGAACTGGGAAACCGGAGAGGGCCAGCAAGCCTTGCTCGCTGGCCCTCTCCGGTTCACTCGCACTAAAACTGCACAAGCACATCAACTGCCTCATCATAAGGCAGCTCTTGCAGGTCGATGGTCAGGCAGTTGTGGACGGGATCGTGCCGCCAGGCGAGGGAGGTGGCGCCGCGCAGGACGCTGGCGGGAGGACTGGCTACGGCGCGCAGTTCGAGGCTGACGCGCTGGCCGCCGGGGACGAAATTGCCCTGGGCCGCGCTGAGGCTGACGCGCAGCCGGTTGCCCTCCATTTCGCTGCTGATGACGCGCCGGGCGAAGTGGCCGCGTTCGTGTTCGTAGCCATCGCCGGCGTCCTGGTAGAGCGTGCTCTGACCGCTGCCGGCGGTGGGATAGAGCAGCAGGGTCAGTTCATCAACCGGCATTTCGCCGGTATAGCTCATGGCGGGCCAGAGCGGGACGGCGGTGTTGGCGCGCACGTAGAGAGCTGGCTGGCCCAGGGGCGCGTGGGCGAGAATATGCGCCGGCCCCTCAAAGCGCTCACCGCTCCAGAAGTGGAACCATGTGCCGGCGGGCAGGTAGACGTGGCGGTACTCGGCTCCTGGCCGGGTGATGGGCGCAATCAGGAGGGCGTCTCCACACATGGCCTGGTCGTCAACGCTGCTCGCCGTGGCGTCGGCGGGATCGGACCAGAACAGCGGGCGCAACACGGGCGCGCCGGTACGGTTGCTTTCATCGAACAGCGTATACAGGTAAGGCAGGAGGCGCTGGCGCAGGGTGAGCATCTCGCGGCAAACCGTCTCGTAGGGTTCGCCGAACAGCCAGGGCTCCTGACGGCGGCTCTGCTTCTCGGAGTGATTGCGGCAGAAGGGCTGGAAGATGCCAAATTCGGTCCAGCGGGCCAGCAATTCGCCATTGGTATCGCCGTAGAAGCCGCCGATGTCCACGCCGGCCCAGGCCACGCCAGACAGGCCCAGGTTCAGCACTTGCGGCAGACTCATGGCCAGATGTTCCCAGGAGGCCGAGTTATCGCCGGTCCAGACCAGCGCGTGCCGCTGCACTCCGGCGTAGCCCGCGCGTGTGATGACGAAGGGGCGCCGCTCAGGGCGCAGTTGCCGCAGCCCCTCGCGCGTAGCCTGGACCATCAGGGAGCCATAGGCATTGTGGATCTGGATGTGCAGACGCGTCTCGCCGCCGCCCGGATGGATGACATCGGAGGGCAGGGTTGAATGTACTGGCAGGAACAGGCCCGGCTCGTTCATGTCAGTCCAGATGCCCGCGATGCCCGCGTCCAGCAGTCCGCGATGCTGCTCGCCCCACCAGGCCCGCGCCTGTGGATTGGTAAAATCGGGGAAAGTACACACGCCCGGCCAGACCGCGTTCTGATAATTGTCCCCCATGGTCGTCTTACAGTAGAGATCCAGATCCCGCCCGGCGGTATAGACCTCGTAGTTCTCATCCACCTTGACCCCGGCATCCACAATCACGACCGTGTGAAAACCCAGTTCGCGCAGTTCGCTCAACATACCGGCTGGATCGGGGAAGCGCTCGCGATCCCAGGTAAAGTCCCGGTAGCCATCCAGCACATCAATGTCGAGATAGATGGTATCGCAGGGAATGCCCCGCTCGCGGAAGGTACGCGCGACCCGCAGCACCTCCTCGGCACTTTCGTAGCTAAAGCGGCTCTGTCCATTGCCCAGCGCCCAGAGCGGGGCCAGCGGCGTGCGCCCCGTCAGACGTGTGTAGCGCTCCAGGACGGCCTGGGGGGTGGGACCGCAGAAGACGTAGTAGATCAGATCGCCACAGGCCGCGCCGAACCACGAGCGTGTCGCATCCTCGCGCGCCAGGTCAAACTCAACCCGCGTCGGGTTGTCCAGAAACAGTCCCCAGGTCAGCCCCTCACCGTGAACCAGCGTAAAGGGAATCGAGACATAGAGGTTATTTTGCAGAACCGTATGGCCGGGAGGCGGATCGATATTCCAGAAAAGCTGATGCGTCCCGAGCTTATTCAGCGCATCTGTGCGCTCACCGCAGCCGAAATAGGCCGCGCCGGCTGGATGCTGTTTGTAGACCCGCACCGGCGCCCCCAGCGTGCCAAGCGCGTTGGGCAGCGTCAGCGAAGGGATCGCCTCAGGCGTGGTAAACCAGCCCATGCCCAGTTCAGGATCATCGGCGGCAAAGACCCGGCCCGCGTGGTCCGTAAAGCTCACGCGCAGAGGATCGAGGGCCAGGCGCGCCGTCGCGGCGGAGGTCGTCACGCACACCACGCCATCGCGTTCCTCAATGCGCACCTCGCCCGCGTCCCATTCCTGCTCCACCACAGCTGGCGAACGATAATCCACCGGGCGCCCATGGGTAAACAGACCTACACGGAAGAGATCAGGAGCAAGCGCAGTCACCTCGACGGTCGCCGAGTCAGCACGCAAACTCACTCGCGCGGTATCTTGAGCTAGAAGCCGCGCCTGGCCAAGAGCCTGATATCCGGGGGGCGCTGCGGACGTGAAAAGACGAGCATGGGCGCTTGTTGGCTGTGCCAGCTCCATAACGCAGATTTCCTTTCAAGAACGTTGTCACGTACACTATCCCTTCAAGCCGGTCAGCGTAATGCCACGCATGATCTGCCGCTGGAACAGCAAGAAGAGTACAATGGGCGGGATACAGGCCAGAGCCAGCCCGGCCATGAGATAGATAAAGGGCAAGGGATAATTGGAGTTAATGCCCGACTGCTGATAAATGGCCACGCTCAGCGGTTGCAGCGGACTGTTGCCCAGCACCAGCAGCGGCCAGAGAAAATCCTTCCACGAGGCCACCACAGTAAAGATGGTAATCACCGCCATCACCGGACGCGAGAGGGGCAGGATGACGCGTGTAAAAAGCTGCCAGGCATTCGCACCGTCCAGGCGCGCGGCGTCCGTCAGTTCGCCGGGAATGGTATCAAAGAAGCTTTTCAGCACCAGGATATTGAACGCGTTGGCCGCCTCCGGCAGCCAGACGCCGCCCCAGGAGTTAATCAGCGAAACATGCAGCAGAGGCAGATCGCTGATATTGACAAACTGCGGAATCAGGTACGCCACTGGCGGCACCATCAGCGTGCTGAAAAAGCAGAACTGGAAAAAGCCATTGCCCGTGGGACGCAGCTTCGAGAGGGCGTAAGCCGCCGTGGCCGAAATCGCGACCTGCAAAATCACCGCGCCCGCCGCCAGCACCAGCGTATTGCCAAAGTAGAGCGGGAAATCCATCACATTCCAGGCGTTGACATAATTCCCCCACTCAGGATGCAGCGGCCAGAAGGTCGGCGGCGTCTGAAAAATCTCCAGGCTCGACTTCAACGCGCTGGTAAACAGCCAGTAGAGCGGTCCCAGCGACACCAGGGTGGCGAGCGCCAGGAGCGAAAACGCCAGCCAGTAGAGCACGCGCCCGGCGGGACGCTTCAGCATCAGCGGCGACACCAGAGTACGTTCCCCGGAGTCTTCCGCCTGCTTCTTACGTCTCTTGCGGCGCTCCTCCAGGGCATTTGGCAGAGGCATGGCCATAGATTAATCTCCTTGCATCATACTATTGGTCATGCGCATATAGATCAGCGCAAAGACGGCCAGCACCAGGAACAGCATCACGCCCAGAGCGCTTGCCCCGCCAAAGTCGGCATTCTGGAAGGCATAGTTATAGATCAAGAGCAGAATACTCATCGTGGCATTTTGTGGACCCCCGCTGGTAATCGTGAAGGGTTCCGTAAAGACCTGCATTGTTCCAATGATCTGTAAAATCAGCATCAAGAGCATAATAGGGCGGATCGTCGGCAGGGTAATCGACCACAGGCGCCGCCAGATGCTCGCGCCGTCGATCTCCGCCGCCTCGTAGAGCGAAGCGGGCACGCCTTGCAGGGCCGCCAGGTAGATCAGCATCGTCGAGCCAGCCGCGCTCCAGGTAGCGATGACCATCAGCGCCGGCAGAGCTGTACTCGGCGTCTCCAGCCAGAGTCCCTGGGGCAAATGCAGCAGACTGAGCAGCGCGTTCAGCAGACCAGAATCGGGGTTATAGATCCAGCGCCAGAGAAAAACAGTCACAATGGGCGGTAGCATCACCGGTAAATAGAAGGCCAGGCGGAAAAAGCCCTTGCCGTGGCGCATCTCATTGACAAACAGCGCCAGCACAATCGGCACCAGGTAGCCAAAGAGCAGCGCGTAGAGGGTAAAGGCCAGCGTATTGCGCCAGGCCACCCCGAACAGCGGATCATTGAAAACATGGCGATAGTTCGTCCAGCCCACCCAGCTCGCCGGACCAATCAGATCAATGCTCTGGAAGCTCATAATAAAGCCCAGCACGATGGGGTACCAGACAAACAGGCCGAAGATCAGCAGCGCCGGCAACAGGAAGAGATACCCTGCCAGATTGCGCCGCATCCCCCGCCTGATCTTCCCCAGAAACGAGCGATCCGCCAGCTCTCCGCGCGCGGACCGGGCCAGCGCCGGCGGCGAGGACGAAGACGAAGATGAAAGTTCCATACACATTCTGCCTTTCTGCATAAACCAGGAGCGCAAGCACATACCGGGGCATCGCGCGCCGAAGCCAGGCGGCGGCGCTCCATTGGGGGCAGCGCCAGGGCGAGGCCTGACACCATCCCGAACCTTCTGCGTCAGGTGCGGGATTACGCGGGTAGCATCGAGGCAAGACCCGATGCTACCCACGGCGCAGCCTGGCCTTCGGCGTCCTGACCGCCGCCCATCGGCAAGCCGCGTTTCCCCGCAAGTCCTCGGCAAGCCGTCGCTTGCGTCTCTTCGGCTCATCGCCTCCGTTTCGCCATGCTGCGGCTTGCCTGCCCCTGGCTCTCATCCGGGGGCTGCTCCTGGTCTACCCTGCACCTATTTTACGAAGCCGCCTGGTCGAGAAC
>DASZXF010000894.1:0-6605 GCA_035546055.1 Ktedonobacteraceae bacterium | reverse complement strand
GGGCGGCAGCCCTTTGCCGGGGCACGGGGTGTCCCCGTCTTTCCCCTCTTCCCGCGTCGCCGCCGGCGGCGCACTTTTCGCATGGAGTTTGACGGTCTACCAGGAATGAGATCTAAAAGCACATCCACCGCTATTTCTGTCAGGACGCCAAGAAGAGCTTCAATGATGATTTTCATATCTTCCTCTCTTACCGTGCAATCTCTTTTTCTATGTATACGACATCTACTGCCATCTGGTTGGATGATAGAAAGTCTGGCTGATCTTGTAACTCTGGATATGGCCTTGCGTAATACAGTGTAGAACCGTCCGAGAGCAGGAAGTTGAGCAAAAGCAATGAGCCAGCAAGAATTTGATCCGCGCAAACGGCCCTATGGCCAGGAGGGCGTGCCAAAGGATGAGTATCCAGGAGCTTATGGCGCGCCCTCCGAGCAGTTTGAGTCGCAACGCTACCAGGCATATCGGCCCCGACAGGCACAGGCGCCCTGGTGGGCGCGTCCGCAGTCGCAGGGCTTCGGACGCTCAGGCTTTATCGCGCTCATGACCCTGCTGATCCTGATCGCCCTGGGCCTGGGAGGATTGAGCATCGCCGGAGCTATCCTGGGCGCCATCGCGCATCTGATTGGCGTCATTATAGGAGCTATTTTCGGCCTCTTCCTCTTTGTCCTGATCCTGCTCGCGCTCACCCTGGCTCTGATTAGACGCGCCCTGGGCGGCGGCAGATCCCGCCGCCACCGACCATGGTACTAACGCGCCTGCGGCGCTCACAGAGTCTATGAGTCATCCAGCGCCCTACCCTCCCAGGAAGAAGGAAGCAAGGGACGGGGAAGCGGGCGCGCCTGCCTCCCCGTCCCTTGCTTCCTTCTTCCTGGGAGGGTGAGGCACACTGCTGAGTACCGGAATACGGCCTTTGCTGGTGACAGAGCGCCTTTTTCGGGTATAATACAGGGACGAACTATTTTGTAGATGATGGTAGAGATAAACCTTGACAGAAGAGAACTCTGGCACATTACCTGTGCATAGTAATATCGATTTAACCAATATTCATGTCCTGCGCGACCTGCTTTATTCGCATGGTATGCGTCCGAACAAAGCTTTTGGGCAGAATTTTCTGGTCGAGCGGAATGTTTTGCAGCAAATTGTGGAGGCGGCTGAACTTGAGCAGGACGATGAGGTGCTGGAGGTCGGCGCGGGCACGGGCGTGCTGACTCGCGAGCTGGCGCGAACCGCTCGCCGCGTGGTGGCGGTTGAGCTTGAGCAGGATATGTTGACGCTCCTGGAAAAGACGACGCGCGGCTATCCCAACGTTGAGATTATCGCGCGCAATCTGCTCTACCTGGAGCCGGAGGAGATTTTCGCTCGCCAGCCCTACAAGCTGGTGGCGAATCTGCCGTATTATATCACCGCCCCGACCTTCCGGCATTTCCTGGAGAGCGCCAATCCGCCGCGTCTGCTGGTGGTGATGGTGCAGTACGAGGTGGCGCAGCGCATTGTGGCCGAGCCGGGTGATCTAAGCATGATGGGGGTGAGCGTGCAGTTCTATGGCCGACCGCGCATCCTGGCGCGTGTGCCTGCCCGGGCTTTCTACCCGGCTCCCAAAGTTGATTCGGCGATTTTACGCGTTGATGTCTATGAACAGGCGCCGCTGACCCGGCAGGAACGCGATAGCTTTTTCCGCGTGGTGCAGGCCGGTTTTTCGGAAAGGCGCAAACAGGTCCATAATTCTCTGGCCCACGGCCTCCATCGCAAGGATGAGGTGATTCGCGCGTGGCTGGCGGCGGCGGGTATTGAGGCCAATCGACGGGCTGAAACCCTGAGTATTGAAGAATGGCTACGGCTCTGGCGTGAGGCAACGTTATGACGACGCAAGAAGAAGAACATTTCTGCAATGATTGCGGGGCGGCAAACCCTCTCACAGCGCGCTTTTGCCAGGTCTGTGGCGCGCTTTTACCCTTTACGCATCTGACCGGCGAACTGCCTGAGCAAACCCTGCTGGCCAATCGCTATCAACTGGTCAGCCGCATTGGTCAGGGCGGTATGGGCGCGGTCTACAAGGCGACGGACTCCAGTTTTAACGACCGCCCGGTGGCGATTAAGGAGATGAGCAGCGCGGGCCTGTCGCCCAGTACGCTCAAAGACGCCGAGGATGCGTTTACCCACGAAGCTCACTTGCTGGCAGGTCTGCTCCATCCCAATCTGCCGCGCATCTACGATCACTTTACCGAAAATGAGCGCTCTTACCTGGTGATGGACTTCATTGAAGGTCAGACCATGGAGGAGTATCTGACGACCAGCGGGGGCATTCAGCCACTAGCTAAAGTCCTGGGCTGGGCCGAACAATTGTGTGATGTGCTGAACTATCTGCACACGCAGCAGCCTCCGGTGATCTTCCGCGATCTCAAGCCGTCCAATGTGATGCTCAGCAAAAGCGGGCATATCTACCTGATCGATTTTGGCATCGCGCGCATTTTCAAGCCGGGCAAACAGCATGATACGGTCGCCCTCGGTTCGCCTGGCTATGCCGCGCCGGAGCAGTACGGCAAGGCCCAGAGCACGCCGCGCTCCGACATCTACAGTCTGGGCGCGCTGCTGCACTATCTGCTGACAGGGGTGGACCCCAGCGATCAGCCTTTCTTCTTCGCGCCGGCCACTTCCCTGAATAAAGAACTCAGTCCGGCCCTGGAAGCGCTGCTCAGGCGTATGCTGGAGATGGACTCCCAGAAGCGGCCCGAAAGTGCGGAAGAGGTGCTGGAAGAACTGCGCCGTTGCGCGGCTGGCGGTCCCATGACCTCCGCTCCGCCGTCCACCGATCCCCTGCTCGATCAGGCCCACAAACTCTACACGCAGAGAAATCTGGAAGAGGCGCTAAAGGTCTACAACAGGGTTGTGCAGAACGATGCCACCAGTCCGCTTGGCTGGCAGGGATACGCTCTGACCCAGGGTCTGCGTTCGCGTCACAAGGATGCGCTGGATGCCTTCGAGCGCGCCCTCAAGCTCAACCCGACCCTGGTTACGTCCTGGAACGGCAAGGGCACAGCCCTGAGCGTGCTGAAACGTCCCAAAGAAGCCCTGCAGGCCTTCGAGCGCGCCCTGGAGCTGGATCCGCAGAACGCGGCGGCCTGGAACGGCAAGGGGGCCGCGCTCAACGCCCTCAATCGCTACGACCAGGCGCTCTCGGCCTTCGATATGGCCCTGCACTATGATCCGCAGATGGCCCAGGCCTGGAATAACAAGGGACTGATTCTCAATCAGAAGAAGCGCTATAGCCAGGCGCTCTCGGCTTTTGAGCAGGCCTTGCAGTACAATCCGCAACTGGCGACCTCGCTCAGCGGCAAGGGCACAGCCTTGCAGGAGATGGGACGCCAGCGAGAGGCGCTGGCCGCCTTTGAAAAAGCCTGCCAGCTCAGTCCTACCCTGGTTCACGCCTGGAGCGGACGCGGCATGGCGCTTTACGACATGGGCCGTCTGCGCGATGCCGCCAGTATGTTCGATACCGCCCTCAGCCTGGACGACAAATACGCCATGGCCTACTTCGGCAGGGGCCAGGTGCTCTACGCTGAACGTCGCCTGAAGCAAGCCCTGACCATGTTCGACCGCGCCATTCAGTACAGACCCGATTACGTGGAAGCCTGGACGCGGCGCGGCAACGTTGTAGACGAACTGGGCGACTATATGTACGCTTTACAATGTTATGAGCAGGCGCTGCACCTCAACGCCCACTACGCCCAGGCGTGGAGCGGCAAGGCCGGCGTGCTGCGTCAACTGGGGCGCTATTACGAAGCTCTCAAGGCCTACGACTTCGCCCTCGACATCGACCCTAAATTTTCCCTGGCCTGGAATGGTAAGGGCAACACCCTCTACAGTCTGAGCAACTATCCCGAGGCGCTCAAGGCCTATGACCGCGCCCTGCAACTCAACGCGCGTCTGACCACCGCCTGGCACAACAAAGCCCTGGTGCTGATTCGCATGCACCGCTACACCGACGCCCTGCAAGCCGCCGAGGAGGCCATTCGCCAGCGCACCGACGATCCCGACCACTGGCAGCGCAAAGCCGAAGCCCTCAAAGGTCTGAAACGCAAACAGGAGGCGCGCCAGGCCGAAGCCCAGGCCGCTCGCCTGCGCGGCGCGTAGCGCAGACAAACGATGAGCAGGGACGAGGCCGTGTCGGCCTCGTCCCTGCTCATCGTTTGGGCGTCTGTTCTCTTACTTGCCGAAGCGCTCAGCCGCGACATCCCAGTTCACCACGTTCCACCAGGCATCCAGGTAAGCAGGGCGCTTATTCTGGTACTTCAGGTAGTACGCGTGCTCCCAGACATCGTTGCCAATGATGGGCTTCAGACCATCGGTCAGAGGGCTATCCTGGTTCGCGGTCGAAATGACCTGCAACTTGCCGCTCTGGTCAGCGACCAGCCAGGCCCAGCCGGAGCCGAAGCGCTTCGCGCCGGCATCCTTGAAGGCCGCCTTGAAGGCATCGAACGAACCAAAGGTCTGATCGATGGCCGAGGCCAGCGCGCCGCCGGGCGTCTTGCTGCCGCCGGGCGTCATTGTCACCCAGAAGGCCGAGTGGTTGATATGGCCGCCGCCATTGTTGCGCACAGCCGTGCGAATATTCTCAGGCACCTCGTTCAGGCGCGTAATCAGATCCTCAATCGACCAGTTCGCCACCGGGCTATCCTTAATAGCGGCGTTGAGGTTGGTCACATAGGCGCCGTGGTGCAGATCGTGGTGGATCTGCATCGTCTGCGCGTCGATATACGGCTCAAGAGCGTCATAAGCATACGTCAAAGGTGGGACTTCAAAAGCCATGTACATTCTCCTTCAAAAATAGGCATTTGTCGTGGTATCGTCTAAACTCTATGCCTCTCTACTCGCAGAGCGGAGGAGGTCGGGTGGAAAAATTCCGCGTCCAGCCAGATCGGCCCCGGCGATACAAAGAGGGCCACGCCCTTATTTGTATTAGATGGCCGCTCAAAAGTCAAGCTGAAGTGTGCTCTTTACAGCTTTTCTCCATACTCCAGGGCACAAAACTGTCCTTTTGGGCAGGAGAGATCACGCCGCGCCGGCCTCAAGCCAGACCATAGAGCAGGTAGCCGGCCAGCGCGGCCAGCAGCAAAATGATGATGATATTGACCCGCTTCGTCAGCCCCAGGGCACAGGCGCCCGCAGCCAGCATTATGCTGCGCCAGTCCAGGCTTGAACGGCTGAGGATGGTCCAGACCACCGAAAGCGTAATCCCAATCACAGCCAGCGAAACCCCGCGCATCAGAGCGCCGACCCAGTTCAATTTGGAGGCGCGGTCATACACGGCTGAAATGGCCAGCACCAGAAAAGGCGGAATGGTAATCGCGATCAGCGAGAGAAGCGCGCCGGGCAGACCATAGCTCAGGTAGCCCAGACTGATGACCCACAGACCATTCGGGCCGGGGCTGACCTGTCCGATAGCCAGCGCCTGACCAAAATTGGCCTCGCTGGCCCAGCCTTCAGCCAGCAAATCCTGGTGCAGGCTGGGCAGATTGCTAATGCCGCCGCTGGAAAAGAGCGAGGCCTTGATAAAGAGCAACAGATAGATAAGGGGGTTAATCATCGCTCTCATCCGCCTCTCTGGCCGCCTGCGCGCTATCAGCGATAGCAGTGCGCGCAGTACGACGGAAAATCAAGACACTGAGCAGAGCCGCCCCGATCAGCACCAGGGCAATCGCCACCTGGAACAGCACAATCGCCAGCGCCACCAGAGCCACCAGCGTCAACCCCGCAATCAACCGCCAGGTGCCCTCAGCGCGCAACTCTTTCAAGACAGGCTGCGCGTACCTGATGCCCACCACCAGCATCAGTCCAGCCGTCGCCGGAACCACCCCCTGCAACATCGCCTGCGTCAGCGGAAAACGCTCCACCCCCAGAAAAGCGGCGGTCAACAGACAGGTAATCGCCGCGCTCGGCAGCAGCAGTCCGCTCAACGACGCGCTCACCCCGCGCCATCCCCCCAGCTTGCGTCCGATCAGGATCGTAATGCCGACCAGATTAATGCCCGGCGCCATCACGCTCAGATTCCAGTAGCGATTATATTCCTCCGGCAACAGCCAGCCACGCTGCTCCACGAAAATACGATAAATCAAAAAAGTCGTCGAAGCGCCGCCGCCAAAAGATTGCAGACCAATGCCGCACCAGATACGAAACAGCTTCCATATTCCAGGTCGGGGATCTTGCGAATTCATTCAATCAGCTCCTAGCACAGGTAAACGGGGTTGCTCTAAAAAACTCAGTTTGCTTCATTGTAAAATGGGCCAGCAACGTCTGCCAAATTTGTCCCTGACAGGCGAGCCTCAAACAAGGGGCGGGACATTGATCCTCTCTTTGTACATATGCCGACAAACTATAGCAGACTGCCCAATTTCACACCATTTGTTACACTTGCTCCGTTTTACGCACATCTGTTTACAGTTGGCTTTCTGTACGCAAGGCAGAGAATATGCGCCAAATTAAACATTTGCGTAGAAACCACTTGCTTTTTCCATTTGTTACCGTGTATTCTTCATACAGAGGTTCTCAATGACGAGTAGAAAGGGTTTATGACCTGGATGAGAGCCTCTCCATCCAACAAGCAGAGAGGA
>DASZXF010000893.1:0-33523 GCA_035546055.1 Ktedonobacteraceae bacterium | reverse complement strand
GGTGAAACGGCGACGTCTTATTTTCCCGTGGGGCTGCCCCCAGAGTATCATCAGAGCTGAAGAGCTTAACTACCGTGTTCGGGATGGGAACGGGTGTACCCTCTTCGCTATAGTCACCGGTTCGCCTGCACATACAAGCGGCTTTCTTGACACGCCCTATCCTACCAGATCCCTGCCCCGTTGTCAAGCGGTTTTTCGGCAATTTTAGCGCCGAGGCTCGGATATTCCCCATACGCGGGCCGTCACTCCCTTTGTTGCCCGCTACCATGCCTGAGTGTCTCTATGCCAGACGGATCTGCCCGACATCGAGACACTCATGAATTTATCTGTATCTATTCACTGAAGCCCTTGATCGGGATATGCGCCCAGACCTGTCTTTGCAAACCGGCTGGATCGTGTTCAATGCGGCTGGCGCGGTCGAATATTTTTGTCGCGCGTTCGCCGGGTGTCCACGCGGGCCAGTCTGGACCGGGTGTGCCGGTGTGGGCAAAGGCCAGCCAGGCCTCGCTCATCTCGTCTGAAATCCCCTGGCACTCAGGACCATTACCCGTAAAACGTCTGGCGCTCCACAAATTATCGAAGACAAAGGGAATTTCCAGGGCGTGACACGCTTTCAGACGCCCACTGAGCACGGGCGTTTCCCAGGTGAAGAGGTACATGAAGACGGGCGCGGCGCCCTGGGCGTATTTACGCTCGGCCTGGGTAATCGAGTGGATGCGCATCAGACGGTCGCTGGAGATGGCGATGAGAATGTCGGCAGGCGATCCTTCTGGCTGGGCGGCCCGATAGACTGAGATAACCTCATCTGCTGAGGGACCGGCGAGGGCGCGGACCCGCTTTCTCAATCCGTCTTCGTCCAGGGTTGCCAGGCTGGTATCGGCCAGTTGGAAGAGGGTGGATTCGTCTTTGTTAGTTCCGATCAGCAGGGGCACGTGAGCTGAGATGGCCGGGGCCGTGGGCTCAAAGGGATGTTGAGGGATAATCTGCCCGTCCATGACTGGACTCCAGCCTATCAGGCCGTTGGCGTTGAGGCGGGCATTGGCCTCGAAGAGTTGCGCAATCGGCACGTCGAGCAGGCGGTCAATCTGGTTGGCTGAAAGGCCGAGGATGTGCAACAGTTGTTCCGCGCGCTCGCTGGCCCTGGCACGCGTGCTCACTCGTAAGGCAGGACCGCTCTGGACCACGGCTTTGTGGAAGAGTCCTTGCGCGGCAGGCATGGCCATCAGCACGCTCACCTTCGCGCCGCCGCCCGACTCGCCGAAGATGGTCACGTTTCCTGGATCGCCGCCGAAAGCCACGATGTTCGCCTGAACCCATTCCAGCGCGGCTACCAGGTCAAGCATACCCACGTTGCCGGAGGCCGCGTATTCCTCGCCCGCCAGGTCGCCCAGGTGCAGATAGCCGAGTGGCCCGAGGCGATGGTTGACGGTCACGATGACCGCGTTGCCCCGCCGCGCGAGATTCGCGCCATGGTAAAAGGCGCTTGAACCCGAACCCATGGTAAATCCACCGCCATGACACCAGAAAAGGACAGGCCGTTTCTCTCCATCGCCGAGCGCGGGCGTCCAGACGTTCAGGTACAGGCAGTCTTCGCTCTCTACCTCCGGCTCGACCTCGCCGACAATTCCGCGCAGCGTGGCCATGCCGCCGGGAGGCTGCGGACTGCTGGCGCCGTATTTCAGCGCCTCGCGCACTCCTCCCCACGGCTCCGGTTTTTGGGGTGGTTGGAAGCGTTTGCGTCCGCCCGTGGGAGCGCCATATGGGATACCTTTAAATTCAAAAACAGTATGGGCGGCAGTACCCTGGACTTTGCCTGCGGTGGTTTCGACGATGATATCCACCATTGTTTCTCTGTCCTTTCCATGGCCCTGGCTTTGCTTAAAACTCGTCTGCAAATTCTTTTACCAGGCTCTCCGAGGCGTACTCCTGGCGCCCCTTCTTTCGCTCTTTCAGCCAGACCAGAAAGGGAGCACGCACACCGAAGATCAGCCAGCTCAGAATGATGATCCAGCCGGCGACTTCCAGCCAGAAAAAGACGCGCAGGGGGGCAAACAACCCCACAAACAGCGGCGCGATACAGCAAATAACATACAGGGCGACGAGAATAAAAAGCGCATCGCGTAAAGGATGTTGTTCTTCCTCGGCTGGCTGCTCTTCTTCAGCGAAGAAGCCGCTTTCTCCTTCCATGGCCCCATCGTCCATGGCGCCATACATTTCCGCGCCGATCAACTCTTGTCCACGTAAATCCTGGCCCATGCCGTCCTCTCCCTTTCCAGGCTGAGAAAAAGCAGATCGGGCGAAGGCGGGAGGTGAAAAGCCGGGCTGAGGAAAGCCAGGGCGAGAGGGATCAGCAGGTGAAAAGCCGGATTGAGGGAAATCGGACTGCGAGAATGCTCCCGGGGCCAGATCGCGCGAAGAGGCTCCGGTTCCGCTTTCCGCCGGAAACATGCCCATGCTGGTGGACGGATTGCCGGCGGCAGGTTGTCCGGTCTGCGTAGTATTTGCTCCCGCGAAGCCTGCCAACGGCGCGGGAGGATTCCCGGTTGGGCCTGCTCCCTGTTCTGGAGCCTTCCCGACCCAATGTGCGCGATTAAAACGCCGTTTTTCGTCCATGGGTACATCCTTTCTCATGGTGCATAATAAAGTATACCTGAAATAAAGGCTGACAGGAAGTCCGCGCGCGGCAGATGGGAAAGAACGCCCATTTTACCTGAACACCGGTTCTACTCTCTTGCACTCCTCGGCGGAATACCTTATAGTTTTAGCTGAGTCTGGACAAGGAGTTGCTTCTAATGGATGAACGAGCGTTACCTGCTCTTTCGGTAGATCAGTCTCCTGCCACGCGGGAGCGCGAGGAATGGCAGGCATACTGGGCCAGGCATGAGCAGCCCTGGCGCACGGAGCCGGAGATTGAGGCGGAGCGCCAGGAGGAATTGCGCGCGCATCTCAGCATAGTGCCGGATGTGGAGCGCGGCGTGTACCCATTCAGCCAGGTCAAACTGAGCCGAGCGGATATCGAATGGTTGCTGGCCAATCACGAGGACGGGCGCGGACCGGTTGACTATCATGATCCGCGTCAGCGTGAGCGTGTCGGACTCGATTTGCGCGGTGCTGATCTGAGCTATACAAATCTGCAAAAGCTGCCTCTGGCGCGTACCATTGGCGATGTCACCTGGCGCACCTGGGAGAATCTCACTGAAAAGCAGCATCGCATGGCCGCACTGCAATTGCAGCACACCGATCTCAAAGGCGCTTTTCTCGAAGGGGCCAGTCTGGAGTATGCTGTGCTGGATGGCGCTGACTTACGCGGCTGCCACCTGGAAGAGGCCAATCTGGGTTCAGCCAGCCTGCTCGGGGCATATTGCGAAGGTGCCCATCTGGAGGGGGCCGACCTCTGGTACGCCCGCCTGGACGGCGCTTTTCTCTGGCGGGTGCATCTCCAGGGCGCCCGGCTTTTCGAGGCCCATCTGCCCGGTGCGCACCTGAATGGACTCATCCTGGCCGATAAGCGGCATGTGGGGCCGTTGCTGGTCGATACCCATTGGGAGGACGCCAATCTGGCGGTCGTGGATTGGAAGCAGGTCCATATTCTGGGCGATGAGCAGATTGCTCTCCAGAGGGAGCGGGACGGACGCCCAAAAGCGCGCGCGACCCGCATCCAGGAATTTGAAGAGGCCGTGCGCGCCAATCGTCAACTGGCGGTTATTTTGCAGGCCCAGGGCTTGAATGAGGATGCCAACCGCTTTGCCTATCGCGCGCAGGTCTTGCAGCGCAAACTGCTTGCCCTGCGGGGTGTGTCAAAGCTGGGGCCATACCTCTTCTCGCTTATCCTGGCTCTCCTCACCGGCTATGGACATCGCATGTGGCGCATCGTGGTCGCCTATGCGCTGCTCATTTCGCTCTTTGCCACCCTTTACTACATCTTCGGCCTGAGCAACGCTCCCCGCCTCACCGGCATGGAAGCTGTGGTATTGAGCATCACGGCTTTTCACGGACGCGTCTTCTCCTCCCCCTTTCAACTGGGCAGTCCGCAGGGGGTGGTCACAGCCGTGGAGGCTATTACCGGCCTCCTGTTCGAGGGTATTTTCATCGCCATGCTCACCCAGCGCTTTTTTGGTCGCTGAGCCTGGTGTCTGTTATCGCCCTTCCGCCGCTTCGGCCTCTTCAATATCGCCGGAAAGCAGAATGGTATTGCCGTCGGGATCGTTGACCAGGGCGAAGCACATGTTATTCGGGGGAAAGCGGAAGGGCGCGCGATAGCTCTCATAGCCGCAAGCAATCAGTTCAGCGTATTTGGTCTCGACGGCGGCCTGGCTTTTCAGGTAATACTCGAAGACCACGCGGCTGGTTTCCGCTATATTTTCGGCGTTCCGCTGCTCCGGTGAAATGGCGTGCGTATCCAGAAAGAAGGTGAAATCTTCTCCCATCTTGATCTCAACATGGGATTTTTGTTCGCTGCCGGCGGGGATGACCACCCCCAGGCGGCGATAGAATTCCTGCGCTTTACCCATGTCTTTGACGTTCAGGCCGACCATATACAATTGCAGACCCATGCGGTTCTCTCCTTTTTCTGCTTTCATACACATGAGGGCTTCATGCTGGCTGTCAGTTCACAGTGCTCTGTCCTGATCATAAGCGAAAAGGAGAGAATGATCTTCTCAATTCTTGCGCAACCTGTCAAAAACGTGCGCGAGTTCTTTTTTTCGTCAGACAGCCGCGAGCACGCTTAGAAAGGCGCGCGGGTTCTGTGTTCCTCGCGATAAGCCGCCGGGGTAAGGCCGAGGGAGCGCTTGAAAGCCTGGGTGAGGTGGCTCTGATTGGCGAAGCCGCTGGCCAGCGCGACCTGGGCCAGAGGGAGATCCGCCGCGCTGAGCAAGGCTTTGGCGCGTTCAATGCGCTGACTGAGCACGAATTGATGGGGGCTTTCTCCGGTGCTGCGGCGAAACAGGCGCGCGAAGTGATAGGCGCTGAAGCCGATCTGTTGCGCCAGGGCGGAGAGCGAGAGATCCTGGTCGAGATGGGCCTGGACAAACTCCGTCACCTGCTGGACCTGGTGCGCGCTCAGACCCTGCGCCGGCTCTTTGATCTGCTGGATTGGCGTTGTATAGTGGCGTAGCAGATGTACGGCGAGCATTTGCGCCGCCGTTTGCGCGTAGAGTCTGCCGGCAGCCGTCGGCTGCTCCAGTTCACGCCAGAGCGCCAGCCCGACCTGTTCCAGCAGCGCGTCATGGAAGCCGGCGCGTCCATAGAGGCGGATCTGAGCCGGATCACCTTCGGCCACTTCTTCGGCGGTGTGCGCGAACAGTTCGCTGTCCAGCCGGATATGCAGCGTTTGCATCGGCTCAGCGGAAAGGCTGCGCCAGCGTACCTCACCGACTTCGCTGCCGCCCGGCTTGAGAGTCAGATCTCCCTGGTGCATAGCCACGCCTAGCCAGGAGCCGCGCTCCGTTTGCTGCTCCAGCAGCATTTTGCCGCTGGTGAGCAGCACCAGGGCGATCTCCGGCACTACCGGATCGTGCCAGCCCTCCAGTTCGTCCGGCTCATGGTAAGCGTCAACCTGCAAACCCTCCCAGCCGGCTCCTTCGCTGGAGAGAAAGAGCAGCGGAGCCGTCAGTCTCTCCTGCAGGGCTTTTTTGTGTGGTGGCGTTGTCAATTGCTCACGCATAATAGCCTTAGTATAGCACAAAACAAACAGGCGAGTGCATTTAAAAGCCGTTGGCGCGGGCGACTTCTCCCAGCCAGCGCGCGCTGGGCTTGACAGTGCGCTCCTGCGTGGCGCGGTTGACGGCGAGCAGACCAAAGGTCGGACCATAGCCAGACATCCACTCGAAATTATCGAGCGCCGACCAGTAGATATAGCCGCGTACCTCAATGCCTTCCTGTAAACAGGCGGCGACTCCGCGTAAGGCGCGTTCAATATAGACGCGGCGCCGTTCATCGTTGGCGGTGGCCACGCCATTTTCTGTCACAAAGACAGGTCTGCCGGTGACGTGATGGGCGTAGCGCAGTGTTCCGGCCAGCGCCTCGGGGTAGAACTCATCCCCGACCAGCGTGCGCTCCGCGTCAGTTGAAGGCGGCTGGAGGCCGTCCGGGCCGAAGATCTGGCGCGTGTAGGTCTGCACCCCGACAAAATCATCTTCGCGCAGGGCTTCCAGGTAGACATCCTGCAACTCGTGGCGGGCTCGCGCGGCCTGTTCCTCGCCTCCTGGCGCGGCCTGGATATCGGTCATGGCCAGTGTTACCCCGACCTCGCGTCTGTGTGGACCCGCTTTGAGCACCTCGACCGCCCGTCTGTGCGCGGTCAGCATCACCTCGCGTCCGCGCCGCGTGTCGGCGTAGAGGAAAGGACGAAAGCGCTCCGGCGTACTGCCCACGCGCCGGGCCGCTTCCGCGAACCAGGCCGCGCGTGGATCGAGTTCCACGCCCAGCGACCTGAGCAGGGGGCCGAGGTTGATTTCATTGAGCGTACAGGCCAGGGGCAGCAGATCTCCCAGGTAGGCAATCGCCCGCTCACAATAGCGCGCGAACTTCTCAGGCGTCTCCTCGGACTCCCAGCCGCCAGCCGCCGCCAGCCAGCGCGGCGAAGTCAGGTGATGGAATGTCACCATCGGCGTCATCTGATATTCGTGGCAGGTCGCCAGCACGCGCCGGTAATGTTCAAGCTGCGCCCGCGAAAATTCGCCCTCCTCTGGCTCAATGCGCGACCATTCCAGCGAAAAACGATAGACCTTGAGGCCCAGGCTGGCCAGCAGGGCGATATCCTCGCGATAGCGACGATAGTGGTCACAGGCATCCCCCGACGACTCCCGATAGACTGTGCCGGGCGTGTGTTCCAAGACCCAGTTGTCATTGTAGACATTTCCGCCCTCAACCTGGTGGGCAGCGGTGGCCGTTCCCCAGTAAAAATGCGCAGGAAATCTCAATTCCATAGCTTTCTCCCTTGAAAAAAGTCAGCTTGTTTTCCCAATTGTACCTCATCCATCCTTCCGCTGCTGTACCTGTCCTTGCATCCTGCTGGCCAAAAAAGCAAAGCAACGCCCCCTTGTGTACGCCGCAGGAGTGGGCACACATGCTGCCGTCTATATCAAAGGAAGATGCTCGCATGCATACTTCCGCCTTTGACATAGAGGAGAGCTTCACATACATGTGGCTTCCCACGGCGCACACAAGGGGGCGCTACTCTTTTGAACGTAGATCGAGCACGAAAAGGTGTGATAAACGAACCGATTTGCTAAACTGCCACTCTCTGCTGACCATCAATTCGTTCCTCACGGTACCCGGTGTGATTCCTCCGCCCCCGGCCCGTGGACCGACTGACGGGCGGTCCACGGGCAACACGCGCAAGGAGATCACTATCTACTCTTCAATCAGACAATGCTACAGGTGACATTATTCAACTTGAACGAAGTCGGCGCGGGATTGCTGCCGTTCCAGGTGCCATTGAAGCCGGGGGCCACATTGGCGCCGGGCGCGATTGTGCCATTGTACGGGGCATTCGTGACCGTCACCGCGCCGCCGGACTGCGTGTACGAGCCATTCCAGAGCTGCGTAATCGTCTGGCCATTGGCGAAGGAGAATTGCAAACTCCAACCGTTAATGGTACTGGTGCTCGTATTGGTAATCGTGATCGTCGCGCCAAAGCCGCCCGACCACTGACTGGAAATCGCGTAGTGAACCGTACAGCTTGCGCCGGTCGTACTGGTTGGCGTGGCCGTGGGCGTAGTCCCACGTGTGGGTGTGGCCGTGGGCGTGGTCCCGCGTGTTGGCGTGGCTGTGGGTGTGGTCCCCGGTGTCGGCGTGGTGCCTGTGCCGCCAGACAGGGGGAACTCAATGGGTGTGAGGTAGGCCTGTTTGGCTGTATTGACTGTTATCCAGTCATCTTTCAGAATACCGCCCGTGTCTCCCGAGTCGGGATTCCACGACCAGAAGGTCCAGTTGATGCCGCTCGCGCCTTTGCCCAGGTAATTGGTAATCGTGCTGAACCACTGCTGATCCGATGTATCGGCCAGCGTAGTGCCAAACTCGCCCAGCCAGACCGGGGCGATGTTCTGCTTCGCGATATAGCCCCAGAACTTATCCCAGATGCCGGGCATGTTGTTCGGGTAGTCAGGCGCGCTGAACCAGGTCTGCGAAGCTACATCGTGCGGATAGTCGTGCGCCGAATAGACCAGGCGGTTCGCCACATTCAACTGTACCGGATAGGAGGCCACGCCTTCCAGGTTGCCGCCCCACCAGTCGCAGTCGCCGCTGGTCGCTCCACCCGGACCCCAGCAATCAACGCCCTCGACGAAGATCAGCCAGTTGGGATTGATGGCCAGGACCGCGTTGCCGCCGCGCTCGGCAGCCAGGCGCCAGTCGATTGACGTATCGCCGCAGCCCCAGCACGCGGGCGAGTGCGGCTCGTTGTGCAGATCCGCGCCGATCACAGCGGTATTGCCCAGATAGTGCTGCGCCAGCATCTTCCAGTCCGCCAGCCAGCGCGACTCAGGATACTGAGACGTGTACCAGAGCGCGGACTGCGCGCCAGAATCGGGCCTGTGCTGATCCAGAATGAATTTCAGGCCGATGCTGCCGCCATAGGCGATAATTTTGTCCATGATCTGCAATCCGCTGGTCAAACCCTGCAGATCGGTATTGATCGGACCATTTGTACCATAGAAGCTGATGCTGTTCGGGGTGCTGCCTGCATCGAAGAGTTGATCTGAGAAGGGCAGGCGGATAGTGTTGTAGCCCAGGCTCGCGATCTGGTTGAGCATATCTTTATAGTCGCGCGACCAGAGGCCATGAGCCACGTAGTTGGACGTTTCAAAGCCAAACCAGTTAATGCCGGCAATACGCACCGGCTGGTTGTTGCTATCCAGAATCTGGCTGCCGTTGGTGTGCCAGTAGCCGGAGCCGAGTGCCGCCTGCGCCCTGGCCGGGTGAGATGGCGCGACCAGAAAAGACGCCAGCACAGACAGCAAAATGAGGATCAGACCGATTGACGGTATAAGAATTTTCATCTTACGAGGTGAAGCCAGTAGCTTTCCTTGCAATGACATCATGTCGTTTGTTCCTCCATGGAACATGGCTAGCCCGGTTTCCATCTCCGACGAAAACCACGGGCCCATCCTTCAACCTTTTTGCCAGTAGAAGTCACATCGTATCAGCGCGCCAACGCGCTCAGGGAGCCAGTTCATCTCCTTTCCTGGAAGCTTGCCGAGCCGCATACTACTCCTGCAAGAATCTATCTCCCACCATTTTTTTCTCATCAGTCCGTAAACGTTTACGTGAACGTTTACGAATAGAACTGTACCGGGAAACTGGTTACTTGTCAAGGTTCTGTCGTTTCTTATCGCAAAACTGGTAAAACAGTCCCAGGCAAGTCAGAAAGCCAGAAAGATGAGGTAAGAGCCATTGATCTTGTCTCGAACTTTTTGTATACTTGGGGTACGCATGAGCGCGGAAACGTTTACGGGTCCACGTCTCTTTGAGAGATGGGCGTAACGAATGCGAGAGAAGCGCAATCCCCATCATGGCGAGAAATCGGAGTCCAGGAAGAGAGCCCATGGCAGAAAAGGTAACGATCCAGGACATTGCGCGCCTGGCCAAAGTCTCTATAGGTACAGTCTCACGTGTGTTGAACAATAAGCCAGATGTGGACCCGGCCACTCGCGAGCGCATCTTACGCATTGTTGAGGAGCAGAGCTATATTCCCAGCATCACCGCCGCCGGTCTGGCCGTCGGGCGCAATCGCCTGATCAGTGTGCTGGTGCCGGCGCTGACCTGGCCGCTGGTCTCTGAACTGATGCTGAGCGTGGCCGAAATTGTGGATGAACTCTCCTACGAGATCGTTCTCTACAGCATCAGTACCTCGAATCACGAACGCAACTGCGGCAAAATCATCGACCGCATTCTGGCGACCAAGTTGACCGCTGGTCTGCTGGCTATCTTTCCCGGTCAATCGGTGCATCACCTGACGGAACTGCAAAAGCATAACTTTCCCGTGGTCCTGATCGACGACCAGAATCCGCCTCTGGAGAGCATTCCCTGGATTGGCGCGGACAATCGCGGGGGCGCGTACCAGGCGACCAGCTATTTGATTCAACAGGGCCATCGCCGCATTGCCTGTATTCAGGGACCGATGAAGTATAAGGTTTCGCACGACCGCTACCAGGGATATTGTGATGCCTTGCAGGACGCGGGCATTGAATTGAATCCTGCTCTGGTGCGGGAGGGCGATTTTGTGCAGACCGGCGGCAGAAGTTGCGCCCGCGCCCTCTTCGCCCTGCCCGCCTCTGAGCGGCCCAGCGCGGTGTTCGCCAGCAGCGATCTCATGGCTTACGGTGTCCTGGCCGCCGCTGAGGAGTACGGCCTGCGTATTCCGGGTGATGTGGCTCTGATTGGCTTCGATGACAATCCCTCCTCGGCCCATATGCGGCCCGCGCTGACCACGGTGCGTCAGCCTTTCTCCGAAATGGGCCAGCTCGCTATCGAATTACTGCTGGGCATGATCGAGCGCTCCACGCACCTCAAACGCTCCGAGCACGCGCGCCAGTTCCACAGCACCTCTCCCGCCGAGCGCATCCAGTTGCCTACCAGCCTGGTCATTCGCGAATCCTGTGGTTCTCGCAGCGCCAATCCCATGCGGCCCCTTTGACAAAACACGCTCCAGCCTTTTTAAAGCGCCCCGCCTCAGCAGGAGGCGGGGCGCTTCGTCGCACATCAACAAAAAGCCTCTACCTGTCAGTGGCCTTCAACATCAGGGAGAGATGCCTGATGCCCTGGCGCCGGGGCTGCCTGGTCTCTATGCGCTGATTTCGACGCTGGTCTCGACAATCTCCCGTTGCCGATACTCCACCAGCGGACCCTCCAGCGTCAGGGTCTGTTCCGCGCGAATATCCACTGACGAGGCGCCTATGCTGAAGGTAAAGGAGCCGGGTTCGGTGACAAAGCGCATACGGGCGTCATAGAAGGCCAGGCGCGACGGATGCACAGTAAAGGTAATCTGGCGGCACTGGCCGGGCGCGAGTGAGACACGCGCAAAGCCGAGCAGCAGACGCTCCGGGCGCGCCACCGAGGCCACATCGTCGCGTACATAGAGCTGCACAACTTCATCTCCCGCCAGCTCGCCGGTATTGGCCACATCGACAGTGACCTCGACCGGCTCGGTGATCTCACCGCTGCGTATGCGCAGCTCGCTGTAGGTGAAACTGGTGTAGCTCAGGCCGTGGCCAAAGGCGAACAGCGGCGTGGCCGGCGAGTCAACATAATCGCCGAAGAGAGGAATGCGGTCGCCGCCCGCGCGCTGACCCGCGAAGATGGGCACCTGGCCGACCGAGCGCGGCAGAGTCACAGGCAGGCGGGCGGCGGGATTGACTTTACCGGTCAGCACGTCGGCCAGACCGTGGCCGCCCTCTTCACCGGCGGGAAAGAGCTGGAGCAGCGCATTCGCCAGGGGCAAAATCCGTCCGAGCGTGTGGACGCGTCCGCTCAGCACGACCACCACCAGCGGCGTGCCCGTCCCGGCCAGCGCGGTGATGAGCTCGTTTTGTACCCCGGTCAGATCCAGGTCGGTAGCATCGTTGCCTTCGCCCACCGTCACCGGACGCTGGAGGCCGCTTTTGCCCGCGACGACCACCACCGCCACGTCCGCCTCGCGCGCCAGCCTGGCCGCAGCCGGGAAATCAGAGAAGTCATTGCCCAGCACCTCGCAGCCCTTCGCATAGGTAATCTCGACATCGGGCAGCGCCTCGCGCAGTCCCATCAGCGGCGTGACATGCGGAGTAAAGTACGGGCCGGGCACATAGTTGCCCTCCGCCTGCGGCGTATTCAGGCCGGCGATATTCGCCTCCTGCGTGGCCAGGTAGATAAGTTCCTGGTGGGACGGATAGTGATAATCGCCCTGCAAGAGCCGCTCGTCGTGCGCGCCTGGACCGATCACCGCGATACGTTTGAGGGTAGGCGCCAGGGGCAGCACGCCATCATTCGTCAGCAAAATCGTCGACTCGGCCACCGCCCGCCGCGCCAGGGCGCGCTGCTCAGGCGTCTGGAATAGCTCATGAGCCTTCTCGACATCAACAAAGGGGTGCTCAAAGAGTCCCAGCTGGAACTTCAGGCGCAGCACCCGCCTCACAGCGGTATCGAGCACTTCCAGAGGCAGACGGCCCGCCTCCACTTCAGCTTTCAGCGGCTCCCCGAAGCAGTCCAGCACAGGCAGCTCCATATCGAGTCCGGCCAGCAGAGCCAGGCGGCCCGCCTCGCCGGGAGTCGCCGCCACGCGATGATAATCCATCAGTTGATTCACCGAATCGTAATCAGCCACCACCGCGCCGGTGAAGCCCAGTTCGCCGCGCAGCAGATCGGTCAGAATCGCCGGACTGCCCGCGCAGGGCAGTCCGTCCACCGACGCATACGAATTCATCATCGTCGCCAGGCCCGCGTTGCGGATCACCGCCGCGAACGGTTCCGCGTAGACCTCGCGCAGTTCGCGGGGACCGAGTTGCACCGGACCCCAGTTGCGCGCGCCATCCGAGCGCGCGTAGCCCAGAAAGTGCTTACCCGTCGCCGCCACGCCCTGGCATAGATTGTCGCCCTGCAGGCCGCGCACATACGCACTACCGAGTGTGCCGATCAAGACAGGATCTTCACCAAACGACTCTTCAACGCGTCCCCAGCGGGGATCGCGGGCCACATCCAGCACTGGCGCCAGGGCGTGGCGGGCTCCCACCGCCAGCATTTGCGCGCGAATCACCTCCGCCACCTCGGTCAGCAGCGCTGGATTCCAGCTCGCCGCCAGGGCCAGACTTTGAGGAAAAACCGTCGCATCGCGATGGCTGAACCCGCCAGTCGCCTCCTCATGAACAATCACCGGGATACCCAGGCGTGTCCGTTCGAGGGCGACTCGCTGGATGGCATTCATAAAAGTGGCGCTCTCATGTGGGTGCAGACCCGTCGCGGCGCCGATGCGCGTTACCTGCCCGATGCCATGTGGCATCTGCCTGGCAACCTCTTCCGGGTCAAACGCACCCGCGCGCACAAACGAGGTGCTCCAGAGACAGCCGAGCTGCGCCAGCTTCTCGTCAAGCGTCATCAGAGAGAGTAGATTCTCGACCCGTTCCTCAAGTGAGGCCTGGGGATCGCGATAAGACGGCATGGACATAAAGATAGAACTACTCCTTCATAGAAAGGGTTCGGTTATGTGACAAAAACAGGTGCCGGGTTATCCCTTCACCGCCCCGGCAGTCAGACCTGCGATCAGGTTGCGCTCCGCGAACAGGTAGAAGACGATTGCCGGAATCATCGTCAGTGTAATATAGGCCATCGTCGTCGCCCAGTCGGTGCTGTGCTCACCCTGGAACTGCATCACGCCCAGCGTCACCGTCCACAGGTTCGCGTCGTTGAGTACCAGCAGCGGCAGCAGGAAGTTATTCCAACTGGCCACCATCGCCAGCATACTCACCACCGCCAGCGACGGACGCGCCAGGGGCAGCAGCACGCGCCAGAAGAAATCGAGCGTCGACCCGCCATCGATGTACGTCGCGTCCTCCAACTCCTGGGGAATCTCGCGGAAGAAATTGCGCAGAATCAGAATCGTCGTCGGCAGAGCAAAGGCCGCCTGGGGCAGAATCACACCCAGCAACGAATTGATCAACTGCAGATTGCGCAGTGTAATGTACAACGGCAGCATCGCCATAGTAGCAGGGAAAAGCAGACCAAAGAGAAACATATTGAAGACCGCTTCGCGGCCCCGGAACGAAATGCGCGCCAGCACAAAGGACGCCGGGCAGGACACCACCAGCAGCAGTACCACCGTCACCACCATCGCAATCGCGCTATTCAGCAGCGATTGCCAGAATGAGCCTTGCGTGAGAATGCCGGCATAGGTGTCCCAGTGCCAGACATGCGGCAGCGAAAATGGCGCATTGACCAGCTCACCATTGGTTTTAAAGCCACCGACCACAACCACCAGAACGGGCAGCAGGACTAAAAAAGCCACAATAGAACAGAACAGATAGCGCAGAGACTGTTGCACCGGCTTTTGCCATCCCTTGCCTCTGCGCCCGGGCGCGTAGCCCGCCTGAGTTATATACATCGCTTTTCTCCTTTAAAACGTTTCCGTGCTGGTAATACTACCGGCCAGATCCCTGCGCATGATAAAGCGCTGATACAGTATCGAGAAGATAAAGCAGATCACCATCATAATCACGCCAACCGCGCTGCCATAGCCCATGGAAAAGCTCTGGAAGCCGGCTTTGTAGAGATACGTCGCCATGGTTTCGCTGGCATGTACCGGACCTCCCTGGCTCATAACCCAGATCAGGTCAAAGTATTGCAGCGAACCCAGCGCCGAGAGGAAAATCGTCAGGCGAATGGTACTGCTCAGCAGAGGAAGGTTGATGTAGCGCATCACCTGATACGTCGAAGCTCCGTCGATGCGCGCCGCTTCTACCACCTCATCGGGGATATTCTGCAGCGCAGCGACATACAGCACCAGGTGCAGGCCGAAGTACTTCCAGATCATCGCCACAAAAATGGCGATCAGCACCAGGCGTGTATCAGCCATCCAGGACTGGGGCTGAAAACCAGGGATGATATGCTGCAACGCGTTATTGAGCAGGCCTCCGGTCGGTTCGTAAATATACGTCCAGATCACGCCTGAAATAACTTCAGAGAGGATATAGGGCATGAAGTAAATGGTGCGGAAAAACGTGCGGCCTGGCAGGGTTTTGCCGAGCGTCAGCGCCAGGGCCAGGGCCAGAGTCAACTGGAAGACCAGCGAAAGCACCAGAATTTCCAGGTTATGGACAAAGGACGAGAGAAAGGTCGCGCTTTTGAAAGCGGTCACATAGTTGGTAAAGCCGATGAAGTTTGTCAACGGTCCCAGGCCGCTCCAGCTATAGAGGCTATAGTAAATCGCCTGGAGCACCGGCAGGAAGATAAACACCAGGTACAGGATGACGCCGGGCAGCAAAAAGATGATAATGGTACCCAGGTGCCGGGAATGCCTCTGGCGGCTGACCGGTGGCCTTGCCGCCGGAGCTTCCACCATCGTGGGAGAACTGGAGGTCACTTGCATAATATATCCTTTCAGAAGGTGGATAGACCACGACAGATGCCCTGACTACAGGTGTTTGTTGCCTTTTTCTGCGATGAGTTGCCTCATGTGCGCTACCGTTGAGCGGTTCCTCACTTTGCTCGCTCAAGCAAGCATCTCGCAAGGTCTGGTTGTGCGGGCCAGGGTGCCGGGCCGCAATGTGGCACCCCAACCAGCACAACCAGACCTGCCAGATGTGAACGGCTGCTTCTTTCTGAGCCGCGATAGCGCTGTTTTGCCACCCGGCAGCCTTGTGAGCGGCGGAGTGCGATCTGTCCGTACCCTTCTGTTCACGCGTCTGGCGTGCCGTCCGGGGGGAAAGCGTCGGCACGGACAGCTCGCGCTCCGCCGCTCGTCTGACATCTCGCCCGCAGAGATCGTGAAAAACCTCGTGCGCGCGATGCCTGCTGGAACTCGTCATCCTGGTTTGCGCTGCCAGGTGCGCGCATGTCATAGCGCGACTGGCAGCGCAAGCAGGGAATCCGTCACATTCCTGGCTACTGGGTCAGAGACGACGCCACCGAGTCGTCAATCGCCTTCGCGCAGGCTTGCGGCGTGATAGTACCCGCGTACAGACCCTGCGTCTGGTCCAGCAGAACCTGACCGACTGCCGGGGGCAGGTACTGGTCATAGTAGAGCTGGAAGTAAGGCGCATTGCTGACCAGTTGCACAATTTGTTTCGAGCTCGGATCGGTGATATACTGAGCTGCGCTCTTAATGGGAGGCAGACCGACGCCTTTGCTCGCTATTGTTTGCGCATTTTGAGCATTGGTCAGGAACTTCACGAAATCGACTGCTTCCGGGGGCGCATTTTTGCCAAGAGCGAAGCCGCCGCCACCGCCCATGACATCGGTCGGATTGCCAGCGCCGCCTTCAACCATCGGGAAGGGGAAGAAGCCCAGCTCCGGGCCTTTTTTGTCGGGTGCGTTGCTCGCGTCAGCCGCTGGAGCCCACTGACCCATCAATTCCATCGCCGCTTTGCCCGTGCCCATGGTCGTCTGCTCGTCGGTGTAAGCCGCGCCCAGGTAGCCTTGCTGGAAAGGCTTGAGAGCGATCAGTTCCTGCAAATGCTGGCCAGCCTGCAAGAATGGCGCGTCGGCAAACGAACCGGTGCGGTTGTACGCCTTATCAAAAGCCGCCTTGCCGCCGATGCGGGCCGCCAGGTATGTCCACCAGTACATGCCCGGCCACTTCTCCTTTTCGCCCAGACTGATCGGCGTAATCCCCGCCTTCTGCAGCGACTTCACCGCTTGCAGCAGATCAGTCCACATGGCAGGTGGCGTCGTAATCCCGGCCTTCTGGAAAAGCGACTTATTGTACCAGAAGCCAACCGCGCCCATATCCCACGGCACGCCATAGTAATGACCATCATTGCCATAGACATTCAAGGCCGCCGTGTTAAAGGTATTGCCCCAGTCACCCTGTAGTGAGGACGTAAGGTCTTGCACAAGTCCGGCTTTCGCGTATTGTGCCAGCACACCGCCGCCCCAGCTGTGGAAGATATCCGGGGGTGAACCAGACTGCATCACCGTGGTCAGTTTGGTCTTAAAGGCGTCGTTTTCCAGGATCGTAATTTTGATTTTGACGTTGGAGTGGGTCTTCATATACTGATTGGCCATGTCCTGCCACATAGACTTGGCCGGGTCAGTCGTGGAAATGTGCCACCAGTTAATCGTCACCGGTCCGCCGCCGCTCCCACTGGAGCCGCCGCCGCAGGCCGCGAGCCACGCTGGCAAGGAGAGCGCAGCACCGGCTGCGCCGAGAGAGGCAAGGAAATCACGTCGTTTCATAAGGTTGTATGCTCCCTTCAAAAAATACACATGGAGAGTAGCCCGACTCTGGACAAACAACAACCAGCTTCAGCACTGCCGTCAACGGGGTCGTGTTTCCTCACAAGAGAAAGGACATCAAGCATGACGGTACGACCACACGACAGTGTGAATACGATGGTGTTCTTAACAAGAACCTCCTTTCCTGGCACCACACAACTGTGCCGGGGACAATTATGAGGACAGAGCCTGACACGACTCGCGAATGACAAGCCGGGTCGGGAGTTCTATGCGCTCAATTTCCGCACTTGGATGCGCAATATATTTCAAAAGGAGACGAGCGGCGCTGCGGCCCATCTCTTCGAGAGGTTGGCGAACGGTAGTCAGAGCTGGATGGACATAGGGCGACTGAGGGATATCGTCAAAGCCTACAATAGAGAGATCTTCCGGCAGGCGCAATCCGCGCTCCCTGGCCGCTTCCATCACGCCAAAAGCCATCATATCGTTTGAGGCGAAGATAGCGGTCGGACGCTCATCCAGGCTCAGCAGGCGTTGCGCGCCCTCATAGCCCTGCGGCTGCATAAAGTTGCCCTCGCAGATCAACTGCGGATCAACCGGCAGCCCGTGATCGGTCAACGCGGTGCGGTAGCCGTCCAGGCGGTCGCGGGCACAGCCGAACTCCATCGTTCCCGTGATAAAGCCGATGCGCTGGTGCCCCAGGGAGAGCAGGAAAGACATCGCGTCATACGCGCCACGAAAATTGGTGGTCGAAACTGAAGGTGCATTCTGTTTATCGCTGAGGTAGTCCACCAGAACGTGCGGGAACTGGCGCTGGCGCAGCGTGTCCAGGTAGGCGCTCGCATTGCGGGGCAAAATGAGCAGCAGCCCATCGGCCAGGCGGCGCGTCAGCTTGGTCACATAGGCCGACTCTTTCGTTTTGCGCCGGTGCGTCGTGTAGAGCATCAAATCATAGTTTTCCGCGTCCAGCGCTTCATCGATGCCCCGGATGATCTCATCCATGTAACTGGAACTCAGGTAGTCAACCAGCAAGCCTACCACGCGCGACTCTCCGCCGGCCAGACTGCGCGCCTGCATGTTCGCCACGTAGCCGAGCTGGGCCATGGCCCGCAATACGCGCTCGCGTTTTTCAGGACTCACATGGTCCTTATTGTTGATAACCCGCGAGACAGTCGCGTATGAGACCCCGGCCTCGTCGGCGACATCCACAATCGTAATCTCGCGCGCTGGCTGGCTTTCCCGGTCGCTCTCTTTGTTCCGCACGTCGGTGCTCCTTCAGCATTGGAGGTCTGGCTTGAATTTGCAAACGTTTACAAGCTCTGGTGAAATTAATACCATAGACCCCTGCTTGCTGTCAAGCTTTTTCTCGGAAATTTTGCCCCTTCGTTTGAAAATGGCAAAAATGGCGTCTTCTCTCCGCCCTGGTAATTTTTCTTCTTCTGTCAAAAAAAAGAGATAAATACGGAAAGCGCATTAAAAATAGCAGCCGTTCGCGTTTAAAAACGGTAGGAGGTGACTGAAAGCGCCCGGGGAGCCGCGTGAGAGGACCGAGTCTGGGCGCGAGAAAGACGCATCTCGCCGGCTATGTTATCTATGTGCTGTCTATATGCTGTCTATCTGTTTCCTTAGAAGATTGACATTCAGGAGGTAAATAGAGTATATCTTCTGTAGCGTTTGTAAACGTTTGCAGTCCACTGGTGGGTCAGAGCTTTGCTAGAGTCTCTGGCGTACCTGGTGCTGCTGGCAAGCAGACTTGCCAGGCTGTGAGCCACAAGCAGCTCTCCTGTTCGCGTTGTGGCCTGCGGGACCGCAGCCTGCCGGGCCACAACTCGAATGCTGGCGAGTGGCTTGCCGGGGAGTGGATTTGCATGTTCGGCCAGGTGGACTGGTTTGAAAGGAGGATACGGACCTTCTGACAGGCGTATGCTGGGACGCGGATACGTCCTTTTACGCTTTTTCATCGTACACATATCTTAATCTAAGGAAGGAACAAGAAAACGATGATGTTTCCCGGCTTTACACGAAAAACGGGAGTCCTCGCCCTGATTCTGGTGGTGCTGCTCGTGTGTGCCCTGGGCGCCTTTGGTCCCGGCCACCCGGCCTATGCCGCTTCGACGGTGACGATTAACGGGGCTACCACGTATCAGATCATTGATGGCTTTGGAGCCTCTGACGCCTTTAAGACGAGCTCCGCCGTCCATGGCAGCACTGGTCTCTCCGCCGCCCAGACACAACAGATCATGAACGCTCTGTTCAGCACTACCACAGGCGCCGGTCTGACTATCGTGCGTAACGAAATCGGCGCTTTGACGAACGGCAGCAGCGGCGATAGCAATTCTTCCATCGAGCCCAATGCACCCAGCGGCCCGAATGCGACGCCGACTTATGTTTGGGATGGCAGTGATAATGATCAGGTATGGTTCTCGCAGACCGCCAAGTCCTATGGGGTCAATCAGTTCTATGCCGATGCCTGGAGCGCTCCGCAGTTCATGAAAACCAACGGCTCTCTGCTCAATGGCGGCTATATCTGCGGCGAGACCGGCTCCGGGGCGACAACGTGCTCCAGCGGTGACTGGCGCCAGGCCTATGCCAACTATCTGACCCAGTACGCCAAAGACTATAACTCGGTGAATGTGCCGTTGAACTACATCGGGTTCGTCAATGAGCCAGACTTTACCCCCAATGGCTATGTCGGTATGCTCCTGGATACGACCAATGCGGGCGCGGGCAACCGTGGTACGCTCAATAGCGCGACGCCACAGGCTATCGATTTCATCAAGAATTATCTGGGTCCCACGCTCCAGGCTGCAGGGTTGAGCACAAAGGTCGCCTGCTGTGACGCGACGAGCTGGGATCACGCGGCCACCTATACCAATGGCATTCTGGCCGATGCGACCGCCAGCAGCTATCTGGGCCTTGTGACAGGTCATGCGTATTACGCCAGCCCCAACGGCGTCATCACGTCGCCGATCACCACGAGAGGGCAGCATGTATGGGAAACCGAGGCCAGCACTTTCGATAGCTTCACCACGGCCTGGGATGATGGTTCGGATGCTTCTGGTTTCCAGTGGGGCCAGAACCTGTGGAATGCCCTGACCAATGCCAATGTCAATGGCTATCTCTACTGGTGGTTTGCTGAGAACAACAGCAGCAATTCGGACAATGAAGCCTTCATCAACATTAACGGCAGCTCTTTCACGGTAGCCAAACGGCTCTCGGCGTTCGGCCAGTACAGCCGCTTCATCCATCCGGGCGCGACCCGCATCGGCGCGACCTCCGGTGATGGCAACCTGAAGGTGACAGCGGTGAAGAACAGCGATGGCTCGTATGCGATTGTGGTGCTGAACGCGAACTCTTCAGCTACGTCCACCTCGTTCACGCTGCAAAATCTGAGCGGTGCGACCGCGACTCCGTACCTGACCAATGCCTCGAACGATATCGCCCAGCAGTCGGCGATTGCCATCTCTGGCGGCTCGTTCAGCGCGACCATTCCCGCGCGTTCGCTGGTAACCTATGTGATCAGCGGCTCTGGCAATGTGACCCCCACGCCGACGACCGGCACGACGCCGACGGCGACCCCGACCCATACGCCGACCCCGACGCCCACAACTGGCATTACTCCCACGCCGACGATGGGTATCACGCCGACGCCTACGACGACCTCTGGCGGGGCTTGCTCGGTTCATTACGCCATCACGAACCAGTGGCCCGGCGGCTTTGGCGCGACCTTTACGATTACCAACACCGGTTCAACCGCGATTAACGGCTGGAGTCTGAACTTCTCCTTCCCCAATGGGCAGACCATTTCTCAGCTCTGGAATGGTTCCTATACCCAGAGTGGAAGTTCGGTGACCATTACTAACCTTTCCTATAACTCCAGCATCCCGGCTGGCGGCTCAGTCGGTGCGGAACCGGGCTTTAACGGTACCTGGAACGGTAGCAACGGCGCACCCAGAGCCTTTACCCTGAATGGAAACGCCTGCTCGGTGGTCTGAGCGCCAGCAGGTTCTTTCGCACACAGAGCTTCCTGAACAGGGAAGGTCTGTACGGTAGCGCCACTCTGCCACTCTCTCCTGTGCCACGCTCCACGGAGCGCGGCACAGGGGCGCTTTTATTTTTGGCTGGTGCCTGGCACCTGCCGCGCTTGGATTGGCTGCGTTTTCTTTGCTCTGTATACCAGAAATAGGCATAGCTCGTAGTATGAGCAAAGGATAAGAAGCATGAGTAAGCAGTCGCAACGCGCCGCCAGACACCAGCCAGGGCCACAGGGGCGCAAAGGTCGGGGCAAGACTGCCGGTCAGCACGCTCGCCCGTTCACCTCGTCTTCAGAGGCGCCCAATGAGATTACGCAACCCGGTCGATGGAATGATATCTTCGGGTCATTTCCTGATGGCGTGGTGGTCAGTGACCGGCATGGTCTGATTCTCTACGCGAATCCTGCTGTCCGCCAGCTCTTTGAGGTCTCTACCGGTGTGCTCGGCGCGGGCGCGGATTATCAGCAATTTCTCCGGCGCTATGAGATAGACGCGCACCATCACCCGGTCTCTTCGCCTGGCTGGTTTACCGATCTTATTCGCAGCGCTGGAGAGCCAGAACATCGCACCAGCGAGTTTTTCGAGATCACGCTGCCTTCCGGGCGCACGGCCTATCTGCGTCTGACCTCTTCTCCCATGGTCGATGCCCGGCGCCAGCTTGTGGGAGTGCTCACGCTCTTTCACGAGGTCACGCCCTGCTATGAGAAAGCTCGCCACCTGCAACGAGTGCAGAACGCGGTCATGATGTTTCTCGAAGCCATAGCTCACGTTCCGCTGGAGGGGGATATTGCCCTGCCTGAAGAAACCTCGCTTTTGTCGCCACCCGCGCTTTTTGTGGCGCAGCAACTGGTTGAGGTAATTCGTCATGTGCTGGATTGTACGCAGGTCTGGTTGACGGCCCTTGGTCCTCTGAGTGGCCGCATGTATTTCGTGGCGAGTAGCGGTTTTACACGAGAGCAGGAGGCCTTTCATCTGCAGTGGCGAGGACGTTCAGTGCTTTCAGAATACCTCGACGAAGCGGCGATAGCCAGACTTCATCTGGGGAGAGAGGTGATTATCTCGACCGATTCTGTCTCTTACCCTCCAGGATATCAGCGTAGCATTGATAAGGCGAAAGTGCTGGGCGTGCCTCTCTTTACGAGTCAGCGACTGACCGGGGTGCTCATTGTCGCCAAACAGGGAGTTGACAGCACCTATACACAGGAAGAGATCGATCTGGTCAGGGTGGTGGCCGAGCAGACCAACCTGGTGATTGATTGCCTGCGTGTTCTGCAAATGCAGACAGAGAAGCATTCTACCGCGCTGGTCTTGAATGAAATGCATCGCCTGAGCAACGAGTTTTTGACCCTGGCCAGCCATGAATTGCGGACCCCGCTCACCGGCATTATGGGCAATATTCAGGTCGCGCAAAGGCGCCTGGAGCGTCTGAAACGCCAGATCGAGCAGCAGTCGAACGAGGTAAAGGACTCGCTTGAGGCAGCTCAGGAACCGCTGGCCTTTGCCTCGGAGAGCGCTCGTTTACAGCAGCGCATGATCAATGCCATGATCGACGACGCGCGCATTCAGGCCAGAACGCTGCTGCTTTACAACAAGCCCCTGGATCTACTGGCTCTGGTGCGGGAATGCATTGCTGAGCAGCAAAAGCCGGCGTCTCAAAGTACGATTATCCTTGAAACCAGGACGCTGGGCGACGAAGTGACCGTCTTCGCCGATGCTGAACGTCTCAAACAGGTGCTCAGAACCTATCTGGAGAACGCTCAGCGCTCCTCTCCTGATGGTCAGCCTATCACTGTTCAACTGGTGGTCGAAAATCGCGTGGTGCGCGTTTCCGTGCGTGACGAAGGCGCGGGCATCTCGCTAGAAGAACAGGAACGGCTCTGGGAGCGCTTCTATCGTGCCAGGGGCAGCGCTGTCCAGCAGGAGCTTGACCTGAGCCTGGGCCTGGGTTTTTATCTCTGCCGGGCATTGATCGAACTCCATCGCGGCCATGTCGGCGTCCAGAGCATCCCCGGCCATGGCGCGACCTTCTGGTTCACCCTGCCCATCGTATCGCCGCCCGCCGACGAGGGCAGGTAAAAACCGCGAGCGATAGAACGGGAGGGCGTAAGTTCAGTTTGTCCGTGTCTCTATACTCGTGGTGGGCAAGGAGCGGTCCCGTTGACCTTTTCTTACAGGAAGGGAATGGACTCGCAAGCATGGCCAGAGGGTCAAAGGAGATACGGCACTTTATGAATCAAGAGATCACTTTGCAGATAAATGGGGCCACACATCGGCTATCCATTGATACTCGCACGACTCTGCTGGACGTGTTGCGCGAGCGGCTCGGACTCACTGGCGCCAAGAAGGGCTGCGATCATGGGCAGTGTGGCGCCTGCACCATTTTGCTGGACGGGCGACGGGTGAATAGCTGTCTGGCCCTCGCGGTTGCCCACCAGGATGCCCGGATCACCACTATTGAAGGGTTGGCGGCGGATAATCAACATTTGCACCCGCTCCAGCAGACCTTTATCGCCCATGATGCTTTTCAGTGTGGCTACTGCACGCCGGGTCAGATCTGCTCGGCGGTTGGTATGCTGCGCGAGGCCGAGGACGGGTGGCCCAGCGCGGTAAGTTCCGATCTGGCCGCCGAGCACATCACGCTTGACGATGATGAGATCCGCGAGCGTATGAGCGGCAATCTCTGCCGCTGTGCCGCCTATGCCAACATCGTCCCGGCTATTGCCGAGGTAGTCCGCCAGCAGCAGGAGGAGAAGCAGGCACCTCCGAGTAGAGAGGAAGTACGACTATGAAGCCTTTCCGCTATGAGCGTGCCAGCGATGCATCCAGTGCCATCGCGCTTCTCGCCCGGGAGCCGAACGGGGTCTTTCTCGCTGGCGGAACAAATCTCGTCGATCATATGAAGCTTGGCGTGCGGCAACCGGACCTGCTCATTGATATTACCCATCTCCCCTATGATCGCATCGAAGCGCTCCCTGATGGGGGTCTGCGCATCGGTGCGATGGTGCGCAACTCCGACCTCGCGGCTGATCGTACTATTCGCGTCCGCTATCCCCTGCTTGCCCAGGCGTTGCTCGCGGGCGCGTCGGGCCAGCTTCGCAACCTGGCCACGACCGGCGGCAATCTGTTGCAACGGACGCGCTGTGTCTACTTCCAGGATGTCTCAAAGCCCTGTAACAAGCGCGTGCCGGGCAGCGGCTGCTCCGCGCGCGAGGGCTATCACCGGGATCTCGCCATTCTCGGCGCCTCTGAGGCGTGTATCGCGACGCATCCCTCTGACATGGCAGTTGCGCTGGCTGCCCTCGATGCCACTGTGCGCGTGGTCGGAGCGCGCGGGGAGCGGACGATCCCCCTCGTTCGCTTCTATCGCCTGCCGGGCGACGAGCCACAACGCGACACTGTGCTGGCCCGCGACGAGCTGATTACATCTGTTGAACTGCCGCCGCTGGCCTTTGCCGCGTGCTCACTGTATCGCAAGGTCCGCGACCGCGCGTCATACGCCTTCGCCCTTGTCTCGGTTGCCGCCGCGCTCGATATCGCCGGTGGCGTGGTGCGCGATGTGCGTATCGCGCTCGGAGGCGTCGCGCATGCGCCCTGGCGGGCAGCGCGAGCCGAAGCGCTGCTGCGCGGCGCACCGGCAACTGAAGAGGTGTTCGGACGAGCCGCCGAGGCGGAACTGGCTGATGCGCAGCCATTGCCTGGCAACGCCTTCAAAGTGCCACTTGCCCGCAATACGCTGGTGCGGACGCTGCTTGATCTGCAAGAAATGGGGAGCCGGCGATGAAAATGCAACACATGATGCGCGCGATTGGCGCGCCTCTCGACCGCATTGATGGGCTACAGAAAGTTACAGGCGCGGCGACCTACGCCTACGAGTACCCGGTCGAGCGCGGGACATATGCCTTTCCGGTCCAGAGTACGATTGCCAGAGGCCGCATCGTAGAGATTGATGCGAGCGCCGCGCAGGCGCTGCCCGGCGTCGTCGCCGTGATCTCCTATACGAACGCTCCACGGCTCGCGCCACTTGAGGATGCGGACCTTGCGGTGCTGCAAAGTGATGCGGTTGCCTACTATGGACAGTTCGTCGCGGTCGTGGTCGCTGAAACATCTGAAATCGCGCGCCAGGCTGCGAGCCTGGTCACGGTCCGCTACGCAGAGTTGCCACGTGAGGTTGAATTGCGAGCTGACTCCGGCGAACTCTACGCACCAGAGAAGGTCAACCCTGACTACGCCACTGACACCCGGCGCGGTGATGTCGAGGCTGCCCTGGCCTCAGCTCCCGTCTCCCTCGATCATACCTATACAACGCCTGCCGAGTATAACAATCCACTCGAACCGCATACGACGGTCGCCGCCTGGAACGATGGCCATGTGACCATCTATGACGCCACCCAGGGCGCGCACTCAATCCAGGACGACGTTTCCAGGGCGTTCGGACTCGCGCCCGAACGCGTGCGCGTCATTGCGCGCTATGTCGGCGGTGGCTTCGGGTCGAAAGGCAGTACGCACCCGCATGTCATGCTCACGGTGATGGCCGCGCAGGTCGCGGGACGCCCCGTGAAGCTGGCGCTCACCCGTCAGCAAATGTTCGCCCTGGCAGGGTATCGCACGCCGACGATTCAACGTGTGCGCCTGGGAGCTGATGGCCAGGGTCGGCTTACCGCCATTGCCCATGAAGTCATTGAGCAGACCTCGCTGATCCGTGAATTTGCCGAGCAGACCGCCGTGGCGACGCGCATGATGTACGCGGCCCCCAACCGCCGTACCACTCACCGGCTGGCCCGGCTCAGCCTTCCGGCGAACGCCTGGATGCGCGCCCCTGGTGAGTGTCCCGGCATGTTCGCGCTCGAAGCGGCTATGGACGAACTGGCGATCTCCTGCGGCCTCGATCCAATTGAATTGCGCATCCGTAATATCCCGGCCAGCGATCCCGAAACCGGGCATCCCTTCAGCAGCCACGGCCTCGCGGCGTGTTTACGCGAAGGGGCGCGGCGCTTCGGCTGGCAGCAGCGTGATCCAACCCCCAGGAAGCGCCAGGAGGGACGCTGGCTGGTAGGGACTGGCGTGGCCTCTTCGACGTATCCAGTGTATCAGTTTCCTGCGCACGCGCGAGTACAGGTTGGGCGCGCGGAGCATTATCATGTGTTCATCGATGCCACGGACATTGGAACTGGCGCCTGGACGGTCCTGAGTCAGATCGCGGCGGACGCGCTGGAGGTTCCGCTGGAACGTATACACCTGGAGATTGGCGATAGCGCTCTGCCGCAGGCGTCTGTCGCTGGCGGTTCATCAGGCACCGCCTCGTGGGGCTCGGCGATTGTCGCCGCCGCCCGCAAGCTGCGCACGCGGCTGCATGAGGAATACCATGACAGTATCCCTGCCGAGGGACTGGAAGCGACCGGCGAAGGTGGTACGAACCCCGCAGGGCAGCAGTTTTCCATGCATGCCTTCGGGGCGCAGTTCGCTGAAGCTCGCGTCCACCTGGACACCGGCGAGGTGCGTATCCCGCGCCTGCTTGGGGTTTTCGCGGCGGGTCGCATCATCAACCCTAAAACGGCCCGCTCGCAATTGCTGGGCGGCATGAGCATGGGACTCTCGATGGCGCTTCACGAAGGAGGCGTCCTGGACCCGCGCTTTGGCGATATCGCCAATCACGATTTCGCGTCATACCACATCGCCACCAATGCAGATGTTGGAGTTGTCGATGTGATGTGGATTGACGAAGAAGATCAGCACATCGGCCCACCCGGCGCCAAGGGCATTGGTGAGATTGGCATCGTCGGCACCGCCGCTGCCATCGCCAATGCCGTCTACCATGCCACAGGCGTCCGCGTGCGCGACCTGCCGATCACCCTGGATAAACTGCTTCCTTGAGTTCGTCCATTCATCGCCAGTTCATCGCCAACAATTCCATCACCACAGGCTTGCGAGCCATGATGATGGAATTGCTGCCTGGCCTGGTTTTCGTTTCAAACGAGCTTGTAGGAAGAACAGGATAGCTGTATGCTGCCGCCAACAAGCGTTTTCCTGGAAAGCAAAAAGCCTCTTTCTCGCCCCTTTAATGGGAATGTTGATAGGCAGTGAGCGCCCTGACCAGGGTATCAATCTCCGCTTCGGTGTTGTAAAAGCCGGTGGAGACGCGCAGAGAGCCGTTGTCGGGAATGCTGCGAATCGCGATCTGGTGCTGCTCTCCCAGGTAGGCGACGATCTGTTCGGGATCTTTGCCTTCCAGCGTGAAGGAGAGCAAACCGCTATCACCGGGCCGTGGGGACAGCAGGCGCAGACCCGGCACGCCGGGCAAAGTTTGCGCGGCATAGTGGTTGAGTTCGGCGATGCGCGCAAAGAGCCAGTCATGCCCGACCGTCTCCTCCAGCCATTGCAGCGAACGAGCCTGGGCCGCTACCGCTGCCGTCTGGCGTCCCCCGACCTCGAAACGTTTCGCATTCTCCTGGAGTTTCCATTCCGCCGCGTGGGCATCCTCGGCAGACCAGTAGCCCACATAGGTGGACGTGACATAGTTTAGCGCCTCGCGCCGCACATAAAGCGCGCCCGTCCCATCAGGTCCACAGAGCCATTTCTGGCCGGGAATGGCGTAAAAGTCCACACCCAGCGCGTGCAAATCCAGGGGAATCGCTCCCGCCGATTGCGCGCCATCCACCAGCACCGGAATACCATGTTCGCGGCCCATATAGCCCACCTCGGCCACATCCAGCCGCGAACCCGTACTCCAGGTCACATGCGAAAGCGCGATTAAACGCGTGCGAGGCGTCACCAGATCGGCCACCGCCTTGAGTACAGGCCGTTCCGCCCGTTCCCCCAGATCGGCCACGCGAACTTCCACCCCGTAACGAGCGCGCAACTGGTACAGCGGAGCCAGCAGGCTGATATGCTCGTGATTTGTCGTAATAATCTCATCGCCCGCCTGCCAGTTCAGGCCGTAGCTGATGATATTCAACCCCTCACCTGTGTTATCGGTCAGGGCAATCTCCTCGTTATCAACGTGCAACAGGCGCGCTACCCCCTGGCGGGCTGCTTCATAGGTTGCGCCCATCCGTTCAAAAAAAGTCATGCCCAGACGACCGTCCTGCAAGTCACTCTGCAATGATTGTTGCATCGCCTCCACCGAACAGGCCGGCAGCGGACCGAATGTGCCGGTATTGAGATACAAACGCTGCCTCGTAGCTGGCAGTTCCTGGCGGAGACGTTCAATATGGGTAGAATCTGGCACGGAGAAAAGTCCTTTCCTTGTTGGCCCCAGGGGGTATTCATTTAAGGTTATCTATTTATGCCCATAGTCTACCATATGGTTCAGTTGTCTGCCAGAACAGAGCCGTGGTTCTCAAGTGGTGAGGTTGCGCGCGTAATCAGCCAGCTCGAACAGCAGGAAGAGATTGGGAATGCGCCTGCCAGATTTTCTGTACCAGGGTTTGCTCTGAGCGATGTCATAGATGACCAGTCGATTGTTCTCTATTCCCACCGATTTGACCTGGGACCAGGGGAGCTGGCGTGAAACTGTGCCGATGCCCTGCTGATTGACCAGCACCTCGCCAAAAGTCAGCGTTTGCTGGCTCTGGAAGGCGGCTACAGCGGCTGGCAATTGCAGAGGTACAACCTGCTCATGGATGATTTTACTCAGCGTCTCCTGGCTGAGATTTAATCCTGTCAGGGTGTACTTCTGACCGTTGCGCAACTGAAGTATCTGAGCGGAGAGACGTGCCTGAATATACGTTGATTGGTTCCGAGTCTGCATGTTCATAGCAGGGACGCGCCAGACCGTCTCAATGTCCTCCCAGCGCCAGATGACAGGCGCCTGCTTGCCTCGTTGGAGCAGCATACCGCGTTCAAAAGTGTAGAGGTGAGTATGAATTTGCCGAAATTGACGTAAGAGCTGTGGAATAATATATGGCGACATAATGATAAAGAAGAGGATAATTTCTATGGCAGCAATATTCTGTCTGAACAGGGAGTCACCTTCGAGCAAGAACAAAACCAGGTAAATACTTGCGCCGCCAAGCATGACCAGTTGCAAGATCAGCAGGGGGATAAGGGCTTTCCAACTGGCCAGGCGGCTGCGCCCCAGATCTTGATCCAGGCGCCGTTCGCCTAGCTGGTGTTCTTCTGCCAGAGCGGCCAGTTCATTCGGCAATACGTCGACTTTGCGGGCGTTCTGTACCACCGTGGCCGCCGTTCCGTAGGTCGCGAGCGCTTCCAGACCGGCTTCCTGCTCGCTTTGTCCGCTGCGGATGCGCTTGAGCAGGGCCAGCAGAATACCGAGATTGGGAATTTTGAAGGCCGGGAGGTTGGCCCAGACCTCCGCCTGTTCGCCAGTTTTGTAAATCAGCAAGCGCCGGTCTTTGAAGGTGGTGATGCGCGCGATTTGCTCCCAGGGAAGCAGGCTTTCTTTGTGTTGTATGCCCTCGCGATTGAGCTTGAGCGGGCCGAAGCTCAACGTTTGCCCGGCCTGGTAATCGGCGAAGCTGAAAGGCAGATGGCGGCGGGTAAAGTGCTTTTCGATGCTCAGTGCGAGATCCAGTTGATCGTCCACAAGGCGAGTAATGCGACCCCAGCGAAATGTCAGCGTGTATCCATCGTGACAGCGGATGGTATAGAGTTGCGCTTGAAGGGAAACGATGAAGCGTAAGCGTGTGCCGGTCTGCCAGATCGTTTCAATTTCGTCCCAGCGCAACACGCGGAACTTTGCTTTTGCCTGTGCTAAAATCAAGCCTTTGTCGCAAGGATAAAGAGCGCATATCTTTGTTGCCTTTCTATATAAGAACAAAGATATGATTAAAGGGATATAAGAGGTAGATAAGAGAATAAATGGTATTAAGAAATCGCTGCTGAAAAAGGGTGTATAGTCCGTGACCAATGTAAAAAAGAGAGTGAACTGGAGAATGAGCCAGAGGACGGAGGCGAGCAGGGCATAGCCAGACCAGCGTCGGCCTTTGCCTGTTTTCGTGATAGTCAAACGTACCTGGGGCGTTCCCAGTTGTTGTTCATGAGCCAGACGCGCGACATCGTCGGGAATCTGTTTCATGAAGTTCAGTTGCTGCTGCATACGAATCTTTGATCCCTCTACGTCTTTATGGAGTTAAAGGAAATGCCTGGATGTGTTCATAGATTATAACGCATGAGTTTACGCTGGATCAAAGGTGAGGGGCATGGGATGGATGAGATGAAGGGATAAGCAGGAAGGAAGGCTCTCGTGGAGAGAGGCGCTTCCTTCTTGCTGGCCCTGGATGGGTGTGGCGTATGGCCTGGCTATGAGGACATCCAGGGTGTGGGTGATGCTTAGTGCCGGGTTTCGCCGGGTTTGGCGTTTGAAGTATTGGGCGTGCTGGAGGCGTTGGCGGGACTGCCGCTTTTTCCGGTGGTCACGCGGATGGTCTTGGAACTGCTCTGCGCGGCTTTGGCGACGTGGATGTAGAGAATGCCGTTCTCGTAGTTGGCTCCGGTGGCGGAGGCGTCAAGCTCGGTGGGCAGGGTGAATTGCTCCTGGAAGTGGCCGCGCTGAATGCCGCCCCAGACCTGGCGGGCCTCAGCCGGGATGTTGGTGGCTGTTTCCCAACTGATAGTGACGATGTTGTTGTGGACGGTGATTTCGATACTCTCCGGTTTGGCCCCGACGACGGGGTAGTGAATGTCGTAGCCGTTGGCAGTTTCGTACAGGTCGAGCGGTTTATTGAAACGGCTTATCAGTTCACCGAAATGATGGGGGCGGAAGGACATGGCTTCGTTCATAAAGCGGTTGATGTCGCGCCAGGCCATCAGCTCGTCCATGGGAGAGTAGGGCTGCATTGACATGTCTATACCTTCTTTCAGTGGTTCTGCAACGTGTTTTTTACAAAGTTGAGCAAAGGCTCGTGAAGGTTTTTTCCCCTTCGTCTGTAGTCTAATCACCCTGAACAAATGAGCTTGGCCGCGCCTCTTTCCTTTATAGATTGCAGGTGCCGGCTGCGCTGGAGCGTTGCAGAGACAGCGGGGCGATCTTCCAGCGGTTCTCTTCCTGGCGCACATCGTATACCACATAATAGAGACTGACAACCGTACCACCTGACGTGGCATCTTCCACCGCGTTATCCGTTACCTCTACCCGTACCGAGCCATTGTCCTGGGGATCAGCGCTGGTGATCGTAATACAGGTATGGTGAGTATGTTGATAGGCTGACAGGAGAGCAGAAAAAGGATGCTGACGCTGATAGGTGTCCTGGAGCAGAGCATAGGCGGCCTGATAATGCTGCTGGTTCCACTCGGCATAGTAGCTCTGAACTATCGCCGTCGCCTGGCTGGCTATTGTGGCCTGGCCATGCGAGGTGGGCGTAAGCGCGTGGACAACCGCCGTGGCTGTCGGGAAGGAGAAGGTAACTGTGCTGGGATGAGCCGTCGCCTTCTGGACCAGGAAGGCCAGCGCGAAAGCCGCGACCAGAACCAGGAGACCATATCTGAGCCAGAAGAACAGGGGGTTCTGCGGACGTTTGAGGGAAGTCAGACTCTTCCTGACACTCCTGCGCTGGCTGGACTGTTCGCGGGTGCGAGCAGTCAGCAGGCGCGTGGATTGAATGAGATCGTCGGCCATCTCTCCCGCCGAGGCGTAACGCTGCTCACGTTTTTCTGCCGTGGCTTTCTGAATGACGGGCCAGATGGCGGGCGGAATGGTCGGTCCTACCATGCGGCGAATGTATCTGGTATGCGGTTCCTCGCCAGTCAATATTTCATAGAGCACCATGCCCAGACTATAGATATCATCGCGCTCATCGGGGGGCATATCGATTTTCGCCTCCGGCGATTTGTATACTCTGGTGCCGGGCTGATCCGTCAGCGTAAGATCCGAGCCGAGGATATGAGCTACGCCAAAATCTCCCAGCACAAGCTGGCCTCGCCGGTTCAGCAACATATTTTGCGGTTTGATATCCCGGTGAATAATGCCATTGGCGTGAATATAGTCCAGTGCCGAAGCCGCCTGCTGAATATAGATACAGGCCTGATGCAGCGCAAGCGGACCCTCGTTTTCCAGCAAATCGTAAAGAGAGCCATGCTCAAAGTATTCCATGACAAAGTAGGCCGCTTCCTGATATTCCCCCTGAGCGTAGACCCGGACAATGTGGGGATGGCGCGCCCGGTGCATAATGCTGTATTCGCGTTTGAAGCGCACGCGAAAAGTGCGGTAGGTTTCAGAGGAGAGTTCGGAGTGTTTCTTCGGCAGGAACATTTTGACCGCGCAGACACGACCGACCTGCTTATCTCTTGCCCGGTACACATACCCCATTCCACCCTGACCGATAAGCTCTTCAATGTGGTAGCGCTGATCAATGGTCTGTCCTAAAAAAGCCCTTGGGTCAAGGAGCGCAGGTCTATTTCTCATATGGCCTCCGTACAACCATATTTCTCAATCTATTATACCTCAATTTTGCTCCAATGTCTGAATCAGTCTACGAATTCACGGGAAGAATCCCTCTACTGCTTCTTCGCTTCAGGACCGGAATCAAGGTTTTCTTTTGTCCGCGCTCCTGTCAAAAGTTCGTCTGAAGCTGATCAAGATGAACGAAGCCTCATTCATTGCCGGCAGGGTACCACTCATAGGTGCTGATCAGGCAACATTCCTTAAAGCCCAGACGACGATAGATGTTGATCCCCATGGGCGACGCATGCAGGACAGCTATACGGTAGCCTGCCCGCCGGGCTTCATGCATGGTATGGAGTGTCATCAGGGCGCCAATACCCCGTCGACGGCACGCGTGTACAGTGACGATGCGCCCGATATACGCGACCCCTGCGGCGAAAAAAAGGGCAGCCGTAGCAACAGGCTCGCCATCGAGTGTACCCAGGTAGAGGCGCAAAGGGCTTTGCGGGTCACGAGGTAAACCAGAATATGCTGCGAACACACCTTGAATGGCATCTTCAGGGGCACCGCAATAGGTGGTACGCGACCATTGACGCACCTGGTCCTCCGTCATTACCGGATAGATGCTGAGATTGGGCACTGCTGGTAGCTCTTCATTGAACGAGAGCAGATCTGCCGCCATCCCTGGCTCATCTTCGTCATGGTTGATACCGTGTGCTTCAAGTAGACTTCCGAGGTTGGCGGGTTGAAAATCTGCTCCAAGGTGCCAGTGAAACGGGAGGCTTCGCTGCTCGAAATGGCTGCGCACGCGCTCAATAGCGTCGGAGAGCGCCTCTGGTGCCAGTCGTGTCTGAAGCACACCGTTGAAGGGGCTGCCATTCACGCCCGTCTCGAACCAGAGGAGGCCCGGTTCGTCATGGAGTTGCGCATGAGGGAGGGTGCTCAAAAGGGTTCCAAAGGCTATGTTGTTGGCATCGAGGGCCAGGGCCACCTGTGCGGGAGATGCATCTTGCAAGATAAGATTCTTTGTCATATGCCGGTTCCTTTTTCCTTTGTTGCCTGGGAAGCACGCTTCATGCTTCCTGAAAGATATGAAGGATATTCCGCCTCCAGGGGAAGTTCTCACAGGATGTTACCCCTCATCTGCGTGGCGAGGATAGGAAGCAGATGAAGGACATCGCTGGACATCCTGGCTCACGATGGTGATGAGCAAGGTTCGTCGGCGTCGGCCATGGTGAACAGTTGCCGGGCGAGCGCGCGCATTTCCTCTTTCAATTCCGGCGGTTGC